>JBEDKJ010000094.1:0-4926 GCA_041172285.1 Pseudomonadota bacterium | reverse complement strand
GCTCGGCATCGGCAATGAAATCCAGCAACTCATTTACGATGTCAGGAAAGCGCGGCTTGTCCTGCAAAAATTCCAAGGAGATACCGTGCACCTCTTGTGCTCCTTGGTCTATTTCACGATCCGGGTTGAGGTAGTAATGAAAATGCTGTTTGGTTAATCGTCGGTTGACCACCTCAACCGCGGCAATCTCTATCACCCTATGGCCTTGTGCATGGTACAAACCGGTGGTTTCTGTATCCAAAAAAATCTGCCTCATGATGCTGCCCCCTGTAAAACCTGCTCCACGCCCTTATTTGCCAAACTGTCTGCCCTTTCATTGCCAGCGTTGCCGGCGTGGCCTTTAACCCATATCCATTGCACCGTATGCTGCTGAGCCAAGCCATCTAAAATGCGCCATAAATCATCATTTTTCACTGGCTTTTTATCTGCAGTTCGCCAATTCCTGGCTTTCCAGCCGACTATCCATTCGGAAATGCCTTTCTGCACGTAGACCGAATCCGTGTAAACCATTGCATGGCAACTGCGATTTAGCGCCTCAAGGGCGCGTATCACCGCAGTTAACTCCATGCGGTTATTGGTGGTAAGCAATTCGCCACCAAACAGTTCTTTTTCTTGACCAGCGTAACTAATCCAAGCACCCCAGCCTCCAGGACCGGGGTTGCCCTTGCATGCCCCATCGGCATAAATTTCCACTGTTTTAGTCGTGCTCATGGTGTTTTTTCTAAAGTCTTTCTGGGTGAACGGTTTAATTTGTCTCGCGACTTGTTTGGCCTACCAATGGATTTGGGTGCGGCCGTCAGTATATTGCTGGCGCCAGATTGTTTCCAATGCGGTTTAATCGGCGTCATCCCGGGCACGCGTTTTTTTGCCACAATAAAATAGACACCGGCTAATCTGGAAAAGGCATGCTGTCCCAGCTTATCCATAAATAACAAGCGCTTATGCCACGCAACATTTTCAAACGGCGGGATATGGCAACAGCTGCGTACGATGACAACCTCAAAACCCAATAAGGCTAACCAATCTTTTAAGCGATTCAAGCCTATTAAGCGAGCATGCCATGGGTAATGCAATTGCTTACAAAAAAGCTTTTTTATAAACGCACACGCGCCCCAGGCGCTGATGGGATTAATGCCAGTAATAATCAAATGCCCGTCTGGCATCATGACGCGCGCAGCTTCACGCAAGGTTTGGTGCGGCCTATCACTGAACTCCAGCCTGTGTGGCAAAAGCAATAAATCCAAACTCATCTCAGCAAAGGGTAAAAAATCATCGCTGCACACCACGTCAGCCTGGTGGACGCCATACACCATGCCACCGGTTTCAGCAGCTAAGGCTTTATAGCGATTGGGCATGCGCGAGTTAGTCAACAAGTCTAGCGGCAAAGACCCCACCTGCAGCGCATTAAAGCCGAATAAATCGGATACCGCTTGGTCAAACAAGGGTTTTTCGCTGGCCTGCAAATACTCCCCTGCTGTGGATTTAAACCAATCTTGTATGGGCGCCGCTGCTATTGACATTTAATTGCATAGAACAAATGATAGTGGGTATGCATCATAATGTTCAAATTATACCCATTCCAGCATTTAAGGATAACTATATCTGGCTCATACACAACGGCCAGCATGCCGTAGCTGTTGACCCAGGTGACGCCCACCCCGTCGTACAAACCCTAAAAAAGCTTAATCTACGCCTAACCGGCATACTCATTACCCATCACCATCAAGACCACGTCGCCGGAGTAAGCGCATTAATTAAAGCCTATCCCGATGCGGTTGTTTATGCGCCAAAATTAGAAACTTACTCTTTTCCTCACACCCCAGTAGAGGAAGATCAACTGGTAAAGCTGGCTGACCTAGACCTAAATTTTAGCGTCATGCACCTACCCGGTCATACCTTAGGCCATGTGGCCTACTACACTGAAAACAAGCTAGGCGAACTATGGCTGCTTTGTGGGGACACGCTTTTTGGCGCAGGCTGCGGTCGTTTATTTGAAGGCACGCCAGAGCAAATGCACCGCTCGCTAAAACGCCTAGCCGCCCTAGACGGCAATACTCAAGTCTATTGCAGCCACGAATACACATTACGCAACATTGAATTTGCCTTAAGCCTGGAGCCAAGCAACCCTGAATTGCAAAAACGTAAGCTAGACACGCAAGCATTGCGCGACCAGGGCATGGCCAGCTTGCCATCCAGCATAGAACTGGAACGCGCAACCAATCCTTTTTTACGCTGCCATGTCGCTGGCATTCAACTCATCAGCGGCTTAAGGTCGGCTGACGAAGTCGCTGTTTTCACTAGAATTAGAGAATTAAGAAATGTATATTAATCATATATATAAAACATTCTTTTAATGTAATTATTAAATATTTTCACCTTGACTTTTAGGTCATTATTTTTTACTATACGGTCTTATTCAACTAGGGCAAACAACCGCGGTCGTTACGCCCACTCACACCTTAAGCCATCATTGACGAATTCTTTTAGCCATATTATTGCCCGCCTTCTTGTAGCAATCAGCGCACTGTTCTTGGTTACAGTAAGCTACGCTGAATCAAATGTAATCGGCGAAGAAATTACCGTCAGCGGTGAAGAAGCGACCAAACCCAACAAAGAACCAAGCTCGGCGGATACCGCAGCAAGCAAAAAAATGCCAGCCAACTTACAAGGCGGCAACGTAGACCTATCCCTACGGAATTTAAGCGACGAGGCCAATCCCGTTATCGTGATCAGCAGTGATGACCTGTGGCAAAGAATAAAAGACGGCTACGCTATACCCAATTCCACCTCAAACTTAGTCGCTAATCACGAGCAGTGGTATAGCTCTAGGCCAGACTACATTAGACGCATGGTAGAACGCAGTCAAAAATACTTGTTTCACATCGTAGAAGAGGTGGAAAAACGCGGCATGCCAACGGAAATCGCTTTGCTGCCCATGATAGAAAGCGCCTACAACCCCCAAGCCTATTCAAGAAGTCGGGCATCCGGCATTTGGCAATTCATCCCGTCTACGGGCAAGCATTTTGGGTTGCAACAAAACTGGTGGATAGACAACCGACGTAACGTGATTGTGGCAACCGATGCGGCACTGACCTATTTGCAGAAACTGCATGGCATGTTTGGTTCATGGGATTTAGCCCTGGCTGCCTACAATGCAGGTGAAGGCACAGTAGGCCGAGCGATAGAGCGAAATCGCAGATTAGGCTTAGGCACGGATTATGAAAGTTTAAACTTACCCCCGGAAACGCGAAATTACGTGCCTAAATTGCAAGCCGTTAAAAACATCATGACCAATCCTGGCAAGTACGGATTGAAGATACAAACCATAGCCAACACAGCATACTTCACCCGCGTTTCAGCCCCCGCGCAAATTGATGCCCACCTGGCCGCCAAATTAGCCGAAATCAGTGATGAGGAATTTTTAGCCCTTAACCCCAGCAATAACAGGCCGCTCATAGGCAATAACGATGAAAAACACGAACTGCTCCTGCCGATTCTAGCCGCTCAGACTTTTAGGGATAATTTAGCCAATTACAATAAACCCTTGGTCAGTTGGAAAACCTATTTAGCCAAACGCGGTGAGCGCATGGAAAAAATAGCCGCCAAGTTTGGCATACAACTGTCGAAACTGCGCACTGTAAATAACTTACCCAATCAAAATAAAATAAAAAAATCCTCAACCATTTTGGTGCCGAACGGCAACCAAACTGACTTCACGCCCACCGGTAGCGCGGTAAAAACTGCCGATGCCAATAGCGCTTACCCTTTGGATACAACCTTATCGCACAGTGCGGATGCTGCTCTCACAGAAAAAAATCCACTCAATAGCATCGATGAAACGGAACCTAGCAAGGCCGATAACGTCACACACACAGTTAAAAAAGGCGAGACCATTTTTGCCATTGCCAAGCTCTATCAAGTTAGCATAGACGATATCGTGACCGCGAATGGCCTAGCCAACCAAGACATTAAAATCGGTCAAACCTTGAGCATTAACAATGCGGCAACACCTAGCACGCCAACAGAATCGGCTAAGCTGGAAAGCAATGCGAATGCGAAAAAATCGCCAAAAACAAACAAAGTAAAAATTAAAAAAAGCAAAGCAAGTAAAAGCAAGTTAAAAAAAACCAAGGCCAGTAAATCTCAGCATAAAAAACTTAAGAAAAAGCGTAGCCCAAACTAGAAAAAATAATTGATTGATGCCCTGTTAATGAATACACAGATCACACGACATATCCCACTAGGGCTGCTACTCCTTGGCATCTGCCTAATAAACGCTTGCAGCAATGGTGAAGATGCTAAGGCAAAATTAAAGCCAAATTACGACGTGGCTTACCCGGCCAGCCCTGGTGGCACCATGATTGATGCCATGACAGGTGAACCCAGCGGTTTAATTGCCATGATAGCCGGCGAATCAGCTGCGTCGGCGATTGCTGGCAATCTCTTTAACAGCCTGCTTAAATACGACAAAAATTTAGACCTGACCGGCGAACTTGCCCAGTCATGGGAAGTGTCGGCTGACCAGCGCACCATTACTTTTCACTTAAAACCCAATCTCAAATGGTCAGACCAGCGGCCCTTAACCAGCGCAGACGTTCTTTTTACTTGGCAAAAGGTAACGGATGACAACACGCGCACGCCATACGGTTCGGATTTTAAATTAGTCAGCAAAGCTGAAACGCCAGATGCAAAAACGTTTAGAGTGACCTACGCGGTGCCCTACGCGCCTGCTCTAGACACTTGGGCGGGCTTGCACATCCTGCCTAAGCACTTATTGCAAGACCAAGACATCAACAACACGGCATTTGCGCGGCACCCGGTAGGCAGCCACTATTACAAATTGTCGGATTGGAAAAATGGCCAATACCTAAAATTAAGCCGAAACCCATACGCCAGCCAAGGTCAAGCCAATATAGAGCATTTGCT
>JBEDKJ010000093.1:0-21815 GCA_041172285.1 Pseudomonadota bacterium | reverse complement strand
AAAGAAGACATCCCGGATTTGGTGGTGGCCATCACCCATTTGCAATTGGAATTGGCCGGCATGGACTACCGCGAGTTTGACGTGGCGGCCTTAAACGCCTTGCGTAACAGCGATTGGCCTGGCGATTTAGCGCAACTCGATGCGGTGATACGCAACTTATTGCAAACCAGTTTGGGTGAAAAAATTGGCTTAGAGGACGTGAAACGCGTCTTGCATCAATTTGATGACAGGCACGTCATGGGGTCGACTGAGTTGACCGTGGCCGTGCAGATTCAAAGTGAACAATCGGTCAGTTTAAGTTTGGACAGCAGTTTGTTTGATCAACCGCTGCGCGAGGCACGCGACGACTTCGAGCGACGCTATTTTGAACACCACATCAAATTGGTGGCGCATAACATGAGTAAATTGGCCGAGATTGCCGGCCTAGAGCGCACCCATTTGTACCGCAAGCTTAAGCAGTTGGGCATTAAAATAAAAGCTTAATTGGCCAATTCCAATACCACCGGCGTGTGGTCGGATGGCCGTTCTAATTTACGCGGCGCTTTGTCTATGTGCGCAGCGACGCAGTGCGATTTGAGCGCGTCGCTGACTAATATGTGGTCTATGCGCATGCCTAAGTTACGCCTAAATCCCATCATGCGGTAATCCCACCAACTAAAGCTTTTGTCCGCTTGTTCAAACAACCTAAAGCTGTCATGCAGACCCAAGTCCAGCAGCGCTTGAAACGCTGCTCGTTCGGCAGGACTGACCAAGACTTGGCCTAGCCATGCGCTGGGGTCGTGGCAATCGCGGTCTTCCGGCGCAATGTTGTAATCCCCCAACAGTAACAAATTTGGGTGCAAGCTGAGTTCATTTTTTAGCCAGCCGTTGAGGGCCGTTAGCCAACGCAATTTGTATTGGTATTTGTCCGAGTCAACGGCTTGGCCATTTGGGATGTAGGCGCATACCACGCGCTTGCCGGCTATGGTGGCAGCGATGACGCGTTGCTGGTCATCGGCAAATTGCGGTATGTTGTGTTGGATGTCGGTCATGGCATGGCGACTGATAATGGCCACGCCGTTATAGGTTTTTTGCCCGATGTGGACTGCTTGGTAGCCTATCGCTTGCAAGTCGGCGTAAGGGAATTTATGGTCCTCTTGCTTGGTTTCTTGCAAACACAATACGTCGGGTTGATTGCTTTGCAGCCAATCCAAGACATGCGGCAACCTAACGTTTAACGAATTGACATTCCAGGTAGCGAACTTCATTGGGCCATCAATTCATGCCATTGTGACGTAACAAGGCGTCGATATTTGGTGCGCGACCGCGAAATGCCGTGAACGATTCCAAAGCTGGCCTAGACCCGCCTTGCGCCAAAATTTCTTGCCAATAGCGTTGGCCTGTTTCTGGGCAAAGTACGCCGTTTTCTTCAAATAAGCTGTAGGCATCGGCCGATAGTACTTCTGCCCATTTGTAGCTGTAATATCCGGCCGAGTATCCACCGGAAAAGATGTGGGTGAAATTATTTGGAAAGCGATTCCATTTTGGTGGGCGCACCACCGCCACTTCATCGCGCACCTCTTCGATGAGGTCCAAGGCGGTTTTTTTGCCGTGTGGATCAAAGGAGCCGTGTAAGCGGATGTCAAATAATGAAAACTCAATTTGCCGCACGGTTTGCATGCCGGCTTGGAAGTTTTTCGCCGCCACCATTTTATCGAATAAGGCGCGCGGCAATTGCTCACCCGTGTCGACGTGAGCGGTCATGTGACGCAACACGTCCCATTCCCAACAGAAGTTTTCCATGAATTGACTGGGCAGTTCGACCGCATCCCATTCCACGCCTTTGATGCCAGACACGCTGTAATCGTCCACTTTGGTCAGCATGTGGTGTATGCCGTGGCCAAATTCGTGGAACATGGTTAAGACTTCGTCGTGGGTAAATAAAGCCGGTTTATCGCCGACCGGAGCGGAGAAGTTGCAGGTTAAAAAAGCCACCGGCGTCGTCACTTGGTCCAATACTTTGCGCCGGGTAATGGCTTCGTCCATCCATGCGCCACCGCGTTTGTTGTTGCGCGCGTACAAGTCCAAATAAAACTGACCTACTAAGTGCCCATGCGCATCCTTGATGTCGTAAAAGCTGGCGCTTTCATGCCAAACAGAGGCGTGCGACTTGACCACGTTAACCGCAAAAATGGTTTCCACCACTTTAAATAAACCGCTTAAGACTTTGCTTTCAGGGAAGTACTGTTTGACTTCTAAGTCAGAGAACGCGTATTTTTCTTCGCGTAATTTTTCTGAGGCATAAGACACGTCCCAAGCTTGCATGTCGTTGATGCCTAGTTTTTTTGCGTAGGCTTCCAACTCTTGTTTGTCTCTTAGCGCGTAGGGTTTGGCTTTATCCGCCAAGTCCTGCAGGAACGCTTCCACTTGTTGCGGCGATTCGGCCATTTTGGTGGCCACCGACAATTCGGCGTAATTGGCAAAGCCAAGTAATTGCGCTGCTTCCAATTTGAGTTTTAAAATTTGCGCAATGATAGGGGTGTTGTCCCATTCGGCTTTACCAAATTCAGAGGCACGGGTGGCGTAAGCGCGGTATAGGGTTTCGCGCAATTCCCGGTTATCGGCGTACTGCAACACCGGTAAATAAGACGGGAAGTGCAAGCTAAATTGGTAGCCTTTTTTGCCGGATTCTTGGGCCGCCGCTTGCGCGGTGGCCAATACGTCCTCGGGGATACCGCTTAAGCGGCTGAGGTCTTCAACCACCAGCGTGTAATCGTTGGTGTTGTCCAAGACATTCTCTTCAAACTTGGAAGCCAGTTTGGATAATTCCTCTTGTATGGCTTTGAACCGACTTTTTTCTGCCGGTGCCAATTCGGCACCGCCTAAGCGAAAATCACGCAATTCGTTTTCTACGATTTTCTGCTGTGCTCGCGTTAGTTTGGCGTAAGCGGGGTCGGCACGCAGACTGCGAAACTTGGCGTAGAGGCGTTCGTCTTGGCCGAGGTCAGCATAGAAATCGGTGAGTTTAGACAAGTTGCTGTTGTAAGCTTCACGCAGGGCCGGGCTGTTGACCACGCCATTCATGTGGCCGACTTGTGACCAGGCGCGGGCTAACTTTTCTTCCATGTCTTCTAATTTGGCAGCGAAATTATCCCACGTGACTTTTTCACTGGCGTTGGCCAGGTTGTCTATGGTTGCTCTGGCTTCGCTGAGCAAATGGTCCATGGCTGGGCTAATGTGCTCCGCTTGCACTGCGTCAAATTTGGGTAAACCCGAGAAGTGCAAGAGGGGGTTCTGGCTTAATGATGTGGCCGACACGGTTGTTTATCCTTATAGGGCTATTTCAATTTTAAATGCGGGCTGCTGTTTAATTTTGCCAGCAGCGGTTCAATTTTTTCTATGTCAGTTTGCGTTAAAATTTTTCGCGCTTGGTCCTTCAGTTGCGACGCTTGGCTGCGTAAAATCTGTTGCTTGACCCCCAAAATGTGCGAGGGGTGCATGGACAATTGCCTTAAGCCCATGCCAACTAAGAGCTTGGTCAGCTTAATGTCGCCGGCCATTTCACCGCAAACTGACACCGATTTACCTAATTTTTCACCGGCCTTGATGGTCATGGCAATTAACTTTAGCACCGATGGGTGTATCGGGTTGTATAGATGCGCCACGGCGTCATCGGTTCGATCGATGGCCAAGGTATATTGAATTAAATCGTTGGTGCCTATGGACAGAAAGTCCAACTCTTTAGCAAAGGCCTCGGCATTGATCGCTGCTGCCGGAATTTCTATCATGCCACCCAGTGGCGTAGCTTCATTAAAGGCCACGTTCTGTTTGCGTAGGCTGATTTTGGCTCGCTCTAAAAGCAATTTGCATTGGCGTAATTCGGCCAAATTAGACAGCATGGGAATTAAGATTTTGATCTGACCAAACTGCGAGGCGCGCAACAAGGCGCGTAATTGCGTATGAAAAATCTGCGGTTCGCTTAAGCAATAACGGATGGCGCGCAAGCCTAAGGCTGGGTTGGCGCAAGTCACCACGGTATCGGGGTTCATCTGTTTGTCGGCGCCTAAATCCAAGGTGCGGATAATGACGGGCAAGCCTTTCATGGCCACGGCGACGGTTTTGTAGGCCTGGAATTGCTCCTCTTCATCGGGCATTTCGCGCCTGTTCATGAATAGGAATTCCGTTCTATACAAACCGATGCCGGTGGCACCGGATGCGCTGACCGCCACAACGTCTTCTGGCACTTCAATGTTGGCAAATAATTCCACGGCCATGCCATCCAAGGTCACGGCTTTGGTGGTTTTAATGCGCTGTAATTTTTGTTGCTCAAGTTCCCATTGCTCTTGGCGCAATTTGTATTCGGTGAGGATGCTGACATCGGGGTTAACGATCACCACCCCTTGGCTGCCATCGACTATGATTAATTCGCCGTCACGAATTAAATCGCGGGCTTTTTGCAAGGCGACGATGGACGGGATGTTTAAGCTGCGCGCCAATATGGCGGTGTGCGAGGTGATGCCGCCCACGTCGGTAATGAAAGCAGCAAATTCGTGGTGCTTAAATTGAATGGCGTCTGCCGGCGAAATGTCGTGGGCCACCAGGATCAGCTTGCGTTCTTCGTTTAAGGCGCTGGTTTGCCGTTCCGTGGTGAGTTGACTTGGGTGGCCGAGCAAGACTTTGATGACGCGCTCCACCACTTGAATGACGTCTTGTTTGCGCTCACGCAAGTAATCGTCTTCAATTTGCTCAAATTGCTCAACGATGTCATCCATTTGCAATTTAATCGCCCACTCGGCATTGCACAATTCGTTGCGTATGATGTCTTTGGGGATTTCCGCTAGCGATTTGTCTTCTAGCATCATTAAATGCGTGCCGATAAAAGCAGCCAATTCGGCAGGGGCATTTTTGCGCAAACTGCTGTTAATTTTCAACAAATCTTGCTTAACGGTTGTGATCGCGTCGCTAAAACGAATTATTTCTGCGTCGATTAGATGCGCCGGCAAGGGGTAATGCACCACTTCCAACAAGGCATTGGACACCAAATGCGCATGGCCTATGGCTATGCCGCTGGATACCCCGACACCGTGTAGGCAAAAACTAGTCATGCGACTGCCTTTTGTCCATCATTCGCCCTCACCAAAGTAATCGGCAATCAGCGCGCTTAGTGCGGCGATGGCGTCTTGTTCGTCCGCGCCATTGGCCTCTAAGGTCACCATGGAGCCTTGTGACGCGGCCAACATCATGACGCCCATGATGCTCTTGGCATTGACGCGGCGGCCATTACGGGTAATCCAGACTTCGCTGGCAAACTTGCTGGCCGTTTGCGTCAATTTGGTCGAGGCGCGTGCGTGCAGTCCGAGCTTGTTGATGATTTTAACTTCTAGGCTAGTCATGCAATTATCCAGTTTGATTTTGTTTCAAAACAAGCCTTAGGCACAGTGCTGCTATGCTTCATATCGTTCGCAGCATTCACGGCTAAAGTGCACAACGCCTTCACGTCCGCCGGCCACGGCTTTTTCCACCAGGGCCATCAAGGATTCGTGCCTGTAGGTCATGGTACGCACTATCATGGGCATATTGACGCCGGCCACGCCTTCGACCACGCCAGGGATGAGTAATTTGCTGACGATGTTGCAGGGTGTGGCGCCATACATGTCAGACAGCACCAATACGCCATCGCCCTCATTGAGTTTGGCGACCAAGTTTTGTGCCACAGGCAGCAAATGATCCGGATCATCGTGGTTGGTGACGGCTAGGTAAGCCACCTGCCTAGGCTCATTGCCTATTACATGCTTGGCGCAGTCCAGTAAACTTTCACCAAAACCACCGTGGGCGATAATTAAAATACCTATCATGCTCTTTCCTAATGCGTAACTACGTTACTGTTTATTTGCCTGGATCATTGGCCATGCATTTATTGCTTAAGTTCACGGTGCCGAGTCAGCACTTTATGCTGCGGCCTAAAATAATTGCTTAAGGTTTCAACAAAATACACCGACCGGTGTTGGCCACCGGTGCAACCTATGGCCACCGTCAAATAACTACGGTTGTCGGCCACAAAACTAGGTAGCCATTTTTCTATGTAATGTTGTATGTCACTCAGCATGGCTGATACATTGGGCTGGCCTTCTAAAAAGGCTTGCACTGGGGCATCGCGGCCGGTTAAGTCGCGCAATTTAGGATCGTAATGCGGGTTGGGCAAGCAGCGTATGTCGAAGACGAAATCGGCATCCAAGGGCACGCCATGCTTAAAGCCAAAAGAAGTAAACAAAACGGTCAGACCGGTGTGCTCCAAGGCCACGGCATCCTTCACCCAAGAGCGCAATTTGTTGGCGCTGATGTGGCTGGTGTCGATGACTTGACCTAAACTGCCTAGGGTGCCGAGCAGCTCGCGTTCAAACGCAATGCTTTCTGCCAGGGTGGTGGTGTCTTTGCTTAAGGGGTGTTTACGCCGGGTTTCGCTAAAGCGCTTCACCAAGGTTTCCACATTGGACTCCAAGAACAAAACTTGCGTGCTGACGTTTTGCAATTTCAATTGCTCGATGTGTGCCGGCAAGGTTTCTATGGCCGCACTGCGGCTGTCTATGCTGATGGCCACTTTATCAAAATTGGTCAGGTTGACGCTGCCTGGGCGTTGGTTTTCAGTGCGCAAGTGGTCGGCGATTTGCGGCAGCATGGTGGCCGGTAAATTGTCTATGCAGTAGTAGCCGCTGTCCTCTAGGGCATGCAAAGCGATGCTTTTACCCGAGCCCGATAAGCCGGTGATGATGATCAGTTGTTTCATGGCAGGCTAAATTTAAGTGGGTTGGGACTTTTTCATCTCACGCTGTTGGCGTTGCATTAATTGTTTGGTGGCGTTGATGCCACGCAATAATAGCACATGGTTACGGATGGCCACTTCCACCAAGACGGCGATGTTGCGACCGGCCGCCACCGGGATTTTAATTTTGGCTATTTTCACCCCCAGCACTTCTTCATGCTGCAGCGAGGTGTTCAGTCTGTCCAAGGAGGGCATGCTTTTTTGGTCGGCCATTTCCAATTGGATGATTAAATCCAAAGGTTTGGTTGGCTTAACGGCATTGTCGCCAAACAGGGCGCGTATGTTTAAAACGCCTAAGCCACGCACTTCCAAAAAATCTTGCAGCAACGGTGGGCAGCGGCCTTCTACGCGCTCGGGTGAGATGCGGTAGAAGTCCACAATGTCGTCGGCGATGATGCGGTGGCCACGTGAAATAAGCTCCAATGCCAATTCACTTTTACCGATCGCCGCTTCGCCTTTAATCAGCGCGCCAAAGCCTTGCACTTCCATGAATACGCCATGCAGGCTGATTGATTCAGCCACCGCATGCGCCAGAAAATGGTTGAGGATGTCCATCAACACGGGGCTCTTTAAGGTCGAGGTGAAGAGCGGCGTTTGATGGCTGTTGGCGGCCTCGAGTAATGAGTCTGGCACGCTTTCGCCATTGGCCACGATGACCACGGCCAAATCGGTGGAGAATAAATTTTCTATGGCCGAGGCGGCTTGCTTGGCTTTTAAGCTGCGTAGGTAATCCATCTCGGCACAACCGAGCACTTGCACCCGATTGGGGTGCACAAAATTTAAGTGGCCGATCAAGGCCAAAGACGGCTTGGTGACGGTTTCGCTAGTGAGGGTGTTGGACCCGCCGTTAAGCCCGGCTACCCATTGCATTTTTAGCTTACGGCGGGTTTGTTTGAACAGCTCGGCGACGTTTATTTGAGCCATGGAATCATCAAACTTGACATGATTAAGGTTGGATTGTTAGCAGATTAAATAGCAGAGTGCCTAATTTCAATCTTGCGTGTCTATATTTTGGTGTTTAACGGCGCCATGGGATTTATGGTGGTCGGCGTGTTTTTCTTTGTGTTTGACCACTTGGCGATCCAGTTTGTCGGTCAGCATATCAATGGCGCTGTACATGTTTTCACCTTCGCAGGCTGCGTGCAAATCATTGCCAGGCACATGCAAAGTGGCTTCTACTTTTTGGGCAAGCTTTTCTACACTCATGGTCACTTTGACATCAATCACGTGATCAAAATGATTGCTGATGCGGGTTAATTTACTGGTGACGTAATCGCGTAATGCAGGAGTGACTTCTAGGTGTAGGCCGGTTAATTGTAAATTCATGACTTGCTCCTTATAAGAATATTCAGCAAAGCGACATTGCTAAAAACCGACAATGGTGGCGTTTTCAGCGAGACTAAACACTTGCCGAACAGTTTCAGTTTACACCGTTAGCCGGTTGATGCGCTAGGGTGAGCAGGCCTTTTTTTGCTGGGGTTTTAAAAAAAGCAGTCGGGCTTCGCTGCGCTAATTGTTTGCGCATTGGCAGCGGATTTATAGGGTTTTTCTTAAGCTGGCCGGGGCTATGTTCAGTGACTCGCGGTATTTGGCGATGGTGCGGCGCGCCACCACAATGCCTTGCTTGGCCAATAAATCGGTTATTTGGTTGTCTGAAAACGGTTTTTTTACGTTTTCTTGGTCGACCAATTGTTTGATCAAGGCGCGTATGGCCGTGGCTGAGCACGTGCCACCGCTGTCGGTGGCCACCGAACTGCCAAAGAAATACTTGAGTTCAAACACACCGCGTGGGGTCAGCATGTATTTGTTGTTGGTTACCCTTGAGATGGTTGATTCGTGCAATTCCAATTCTTCAGCAATCTCGCGCAAGACCATAGGGCGCATTGCCACTTCACCGTATTCCAAGAAATTACGTTGCCTGTCGGTGATCGCTTGTGCGACGCGCAAAATGGTGGCAAAGCGTTGTTGGATGTTTTTTATCATCCACTTTGCTTCTTGCAATTGGCTTTGCAAATACTGGTTGGAGCTGTCTCGATTGCGCTTCAAGATGCCTGCATACAGTTGATTCACTTTAAGCTTGGGAATGACGCTTTCGTTTAGGCTGGCCTGCCACACCCCTTTGACTTTTTTGATGATCACTTCATGTTGTATGTATTGCTCCGAACCGATCACGCTAAAGGCATTGCCCGGCCTTGGGTTGAGGCTGGAGATCAGTTGTTGCACGCCCTTGAGGCTGGCTTCGTCGCAGCCTAAGGCCTTGCGCAGTTTAGCGAAATCGCGGGCACCCAAGGCCGGTAAGTGGCTTTCGGCAGTCAGCTTAGCTAGGCTTAAGTAAGGGGTGTCATTGGGCAGGGCGGCCAGTTGCAAGCTTAGGCATTCGCTCAAGCTACGGGCACCGACCCCAATCGGATCGAGGTGTTGAATATGGTGCAATGCCGTTTGCAATTCCAGCTCATCCAATTCCAATTCGGCCGGCATTTGTTCGATGAGGCTGGCTATCGATTCTTCCAAATAGCCGTCGTCGTTGATGCTGTCTACCAAAAGCATTGCCAGTGTTTGATCGCGCTCGGAGAGTGGCATGAGTTTGAGCTGAGATAACAAATGCGCGCGCAAGCTAATTTGCAAAGTTTCTTGTTGTCTGTACTCGCTGTCTTCGTCGTCCGAAGAAGGGTTTTCATCCCACACACTGCCATTATTGCTGTCGTCGTAATCGCCGTTAAATTCATTGGCGTAGTCTGGGGCATTTTGATCCAACTCCACCGAGCCAGAAGTGCTTAATTCGCCTTGCCCATCGGCGAATTCCTCTTGATTTAAATGCGGCTCGAATTCGTCGCCAGCGGCGTTGGCTTCGTTTAGTTCGCCGTCAATGCTAGTGGCATTGAGCGTGACTTCGTCCTCGCTCAAGTCGTTGCTGTTACCGTATTCGTCTTCGCTGTCGTCGCCTCTTTCTAGCAAGGGGTTGCTTTGCATGAGCAAGTCTATTTCTTGGTTGAGCTCTAAGGTGGAGAGTTGCAACAAGCGGATGGCTTGTTGCAATTGCGGGGTGAGCGACAGGTTTTGTGAAAACCGGAGTTGTAAACCTTGTTTCATAGCCGGAAATTTTTGCCTAAATAAATCTCGCGCACGCTTTGATTTTCTATGATGTCGCTGGGCAGGCCGGCAGCAAAAATTCGCCCGTCGTTCACTATGTAAGCGTGGTCACAAATGCCTAAGGTTTCTCGTACGTTGTGGTCGGTAATCAGCACGCCGATATTGCGCGCCGCCAGTTGGCGGATAATCTTTTGGATGTCCATCACGGCGATCGGGTCTATGCCAGCAAAGGGTTCGTCCAACAAAATAAAACTCGGGTCGGTGGCCAGGCATCGTGCAATTTCCACGCGTCGCCGTTCGCCGCCCGATAAGCTTATTGCCGACTGGTCACGCAGGTGCGTGATATGCAGTTCCGCTAACAGGGCGGTTAATTTTTCTTGCCGCTCATGGGCATTAAGCTCTTGCAATTCCAGCACCGCTAAAATATTTTCTGCCACCGTCAGTTTGCGAAAGATGGACGCCTCTTGCGGCAGATAAGACAAGCCCATCCTAGCTCTTAGGTGTATGGGTAAGCGACTTAAATCTTTGCCATCAAGCAAAATTCGACCACCATTGGCGGCCAACAAGCCAACAATCATGTAAAACGTGGTGGTTTTACCGGCGCCATTTGGCCCTAACAATCCCACCACCTCACCGCTTTTTATGTGCAGCGAAATGCCTTGCACGACATCGCGTGATTGGTAGGATTTGCGTAAATTTTCGACCAGCAAATCGCTCATTATTTGGGCTCCGGGCTAACTTGCAGGGTGCGACTCAAGCGCGCGTCTTTGGCCGTTGCTTTATTGGCAGCCGGGGCGGCAATCGGCTTTGCGCTGTCCGTGCCAGCGGGCGCGGCCGCTTTGTTTTTAGGTTGGATAATGGCGCGCACGCGACCGCTATTTGGGCCGCCTTCCAGGGTTTTTTTGCCGCCCATGACTTCCGCGTATTCGGCATTGGCATCGTAGCTGATGTATTCGCCTTGTATGATGTTGTCGCCGCGTTTGACGCTGGCCTTGCCAAACAACTGCACTTTATCCATGCGACCATCGTATTCTATGCGCTTGGCACTGCCCTCCATGTATTCATTTTTACCTTCAATTTTTTGCTTGAAGCCGGTCGGGTTGCCCAATGCCGTGCTGTGTTGAAAGCCGCCGCTGTCTTCGCGCACGACTAAGGTGTCGGCATGGATGACCAAGCTGCCTTGGCTTAAAACGACGTTACCGCTGTATGTGCTAATTTGTTTGGCGTCGTCGACGATGACGCTGTCGGCTTCCAAGTCGATGGGCTTGTCGCGGTCTGCTTGCTCGGCGTAAACCGGCATGGCCCAAGTAATAACTAGCATGGGCAAGAGCCAGGCGTAGGCTGCATGTTGCATTCTGAAAGTGATTCGCTGCATAGGTTCTCCGAATTTACCCCTTGCTACCACTGGTATTAGTGGCCTTAGGTGTGAACGGTTTACTGGATTGAGCTGCGCGGCTTGCTTTTTCGTAATGGGCGCGCACTTGGTGCAATAAAGTCAGGGTTTGTTTTTCTTTGTCAAACACCATGCCGGTTGCGTGGATGACGGTGTTAGGCGCTTGCCGAATTACCACTGGGCTATTGGTTTGCACTAAATCTTGTTTGGGCAAGATGGTCAGGTCTTGGCTGGTGACGGTCAATTCTGCTTGACCGGCATGGCCACGGCGGGTGATTTTCACCCCGTCTAACAATTGCACTTTATCGCCGTCACTGGATACCAAGCCGCGTTGCGCTTGCACCTCGGTATAAAATTTATTGGCAACAAATTGCGTGTAGCGGGGACGCGTTAAGTGCGTGCTGTCGTCGTCCGGGAAATGCTTCATTTCAACCGAGGCGAGTTTGTAGCGCAACTTGCCTTGGTCGTCGGTTTGCGTGGTGACAAAGTTTTTAACTATGACATCCGCGTCGTGGTGCTGCCGCCCGCCTAACTTAAAGCTGGGGGATTGCACCACGTGGTTAATCCAGGCCGTCATGAGCGCTAGCAAGCTTAGCAGTATCAGTGGGGCGACGATGGCAGAGCGGTTAGTGATGGCCATGATAGGGGGGCGTTAATTGGACAGCTTAGACTGAATTAAAAATGGCGCCATTTGCTGATCAAATTGGCCTTGTGCGCGCATGATCAATTCGCACACCTCGCGCACCGCGCCATGGCCACCTTGTTTACGGGTAACGTAATGGGCGTGGGCTAATACCAAGTCCGCTGCATTAGGCACAGCGAAAGCGATGCCGCATTGCAGCATGGCGGGCAAATCCACTACGTCGTCACCCATGAAAGCGCACTGCTCTGGCCTCAAACCGCTGGCTGCTATTAAGGCTTGAAAAGCCAGCAATTTGTCTTCTGCGCCTTGGTAAAAATGCGCCACCCCGGTGCTGAGGGCGCGTTTTTTAACCACCTCAGAGGTGCGGCCGGTAATGATGGCCAACTCCACGCCACTGGCTTTAAGCAGTTTCATGCCCAAGCCATCGTGGGCATGAAAGGTTTTGTATTCTTGACCGTCGTCGCCCAAAGTGAGGCCGCCGTCGGTCATCACGCCGTCGACATCCAATATCAGTAGTTTGATGGCTTGGAGTTGCGTCTGGATAGCAGAATGGGCTGGCGCAGTGGCCGCCTGCACAAACTGCTGGCCTGGATTAACCAGCGAGCCTTGGCCATGCAATTCGGCCAACTGTTCGGCAGTAAAGTCACGTTGATCCAATACGCATAAGGCCAATGCGTCGCCCAAGGCCAAGGCGACCGTGGTGCTGGCGGTAGGCGCCAAGCCGAGCGGGCAGGCTTCTTTGCTAACTTGCGCGCTTAAATGGAGGCTGGCTGCGTTGGCTAAGCTGGATGCTTGGTTGCCGGTGATGGCGATCAGGCATGCGCCTATGCGTTGCAAAGGCGCAACTAGGGCCAGCACTTCTGGGCTTTCACCGGAGTTGGACAAAGCCAGCACGATATCGTCCTCGCCTACCATGCCTAAGTCGCCATGACGCATGTCGTGCGGGTGGACAAAAAAAGCCGGCGTGCCGGTGCTGCTGAAAGTTGAGGCGATCTTGCCGCCCACGTGACCGGATTTGCCCATGCCGGTCACCACCACGCGGCCTTTGCAATGCACAATGCGGCTGACGGCATCGCTAAATACACTGCCTAACTGGCTGGCAATTGCCTGCAATTCATTGGCTTCGTGATTGAGTGTGGCGCGCGCTAATTGCAAGCAAGCTACTGCGCTGGCTTTAGATTGGGCATGTTGATGGTCAGACAAAGGCATGTGCTTGGCAGGTTTAAATCAAAACACTGGAATGTCAAGTATAAAAGGGAAACCCGCAGCGATAAAGTCTAAAACCGAGCTAATCAAGGTAAATTTAGAAAAAATAGCTAAATTTTTTTAATTTAGGCACAAATTTTGCTATTGGGTCGCGTTTTTCAATCGGTTGGCGGCCACCACCCAGCATTTTTTTTCGTAACTTGACGGCAGATGTGAAACAATAAGGGTATAAAAATTTAATCCAAATAAGCCTTAATTCATGTTTGACACCTTGCCCTTAATTCTCGTCTTACTCATCAGTTCGGTGCTGGCCGTGGCCTTGTTTAGACGGCTGCGTTTGCCCGCCATGTTGGCTTATTTTTTGGTGGGCATGGCATTGGGGCCGCATACCTTTGGCTTGCTGGCGAACACCGAGGCCAGCCGAGAATTTGCCGAGTTTGGTATCGTTTTTTTAATGTTTAGCATAGGCCTGGAATTCAGCTTGCCGCAATTGTATGCCATGCGTAAAAAAGTCTTGGGTCTGGGTGGCGCGCAAGTATTTCTGACCCTAGCGGTGGTCATGCTGGTGGCTAAGGTCGCTGGTTTGGATTGGCCCGCTGCCTTTGTGATTGGTTCCGCCTTGGCCATGTCATCCACCGCCATCGTCTCTAAAATTTTAGCCGAACGGGTCGACCTTAATTCCAGGCACGGTCGCTTAAGCATAGGCGTGTTGTTGTTTCAGGACATTGCGGTGGTGCCGGTGTTGGTGCTCATCCCGGCGTTAGGGGTGGTCGGTGCAAATTTAACCGATGTGTTGGGCATGGCGTTGCTCAAAGCGGCGGGCATGCTCTTATTCTTATTCACCATAGGTAAATGGTTGATTAATCCATGGTTTAACCTCGTCGCCGGTCAACGCTCTCGTGAGCTGTTTGTCATGAACGTATTGATGGTGACCTTGCTGTTGGCGTTTGCCACCAAGTCCGCTGGTTTGTCTTATGCCTTGGGGGCATTTATTGCCGGCATGTTGATATCCGAAACCAAATTCCGCTACCAAGTGGAATCGGACATTGCGCCATTCCGAGACATCTTACTCGGTCTGTTTTTTATCAGTGTCGGCATGCTGCTTAACTTGCAGCAAATTGCCGCTAACCTAGGATTGGTTTTACTCATCCTATTGGCATTCGTCTTGTTAAAAGCGGCCATTGTCAGTTTGGTCATACGCTTGATGCAGTATGAGGCTGGGGTGGCCATCCGCACCGGCTTGATTTTGGCGCAAGCCGGGGAGTTTAGTTTTGTGATTTTAGCCCTAGGCGTGGAGCAGCATTTAATCAGTGGCCCAGCCTTGCAATTAGTGCTTGCGGCGGCCTTATTGTCCATGGTGTTGGCGCCATTCATGATTCAATTTAACGGCCGTATTACGCGTAAATTGGTCAGCAGTTACAGCCGCAATAGCGGGCAAATTGTGCAGGACATAGACGATGCGAGTAAGCACTTACATAACCACGTCATTATTTGCGGTTATGGCCGTAGCGGCCAATACCTTGGCCGTTTCCTGCAAGAAGAAAGCATCCCGTTTGTGGCCCTGGACATCGACCCGTCGCGGGTATTGGAAGCCGCCGCCGCGGGTGAAAACGTCATGTTTGGTGATGCCGCCAGACGCGTGGTATTGGAAGCCGCCGGTGCTGCTCGGGCTAAGGCATTAATCATCAGTTACGCGGACAACCGCGCGGCCATGAAAATCTTACACATCGTGCAAGAAAAATACCCGCAATTACCGGTGATCGTGCGCACGGTAGACGACAGCAATATGGAAGCGTTGCGTGAAGCAGGGGCCACCGAAGTGGTGCCGGAAATATTAGAAGGCAGCTTGATGCTAGCCTCGCATGCATTGATGTTATTGGGTGTGCCGTTGCATCGTGTGGTAAAACGCATACGGCTGTTTCGTGAAGCACGCTACCAATTATTCAAAGGCTATTTCCACGGTATTTCCGATGCCGAAGACGAATCACTGGAGCGCCAGCAAGTGCGCTTGCATTCGGTGATTATTTCGCCGGGTTCCTATGCCATAGGCCGCCGCTTAGTGGACATGCATTTAGAAAACTTCGAGGTGCACATTAAATCCATACGCCGACCCAATTCCAATGGCATGGTGCCCAGTAACGAAAGCCCCTTGGCCGAAGGCGATGTCATTGTCTTGCTGGGTCAACCGACCGGCTTAAGCAATGCGCAAAATGCCTTGTTAATTGGCCGCGTTGCCAATAAATAATCGGCTGCCATGAGTCAAAAAATAGTCATAGTAGGGGGCGGAATAGTCGGGTGCATGACGGCCATGGCCTTGGTTGGCCGTGGATGCGATGTCACCATCGTTGAGCGCAATGAGATTGCCAGTCAAACGTCGGGCGAATCCTCTTGGGCCGGTGGCGGCATTCTTTTTCCCTTATTGCCATGGCAATACGCCGATGCCGTTAATGCATTAACGCGGCATGGCGCGCAAAGCTACCGTGCCTTAAGTCAGCGTTTGCTAGCGGAAACCGGCATCGATTCGGATTTCCTTGAATCCGGTTTTTTATTGCTGCCTAAATTTGATGTGGCCGCTGCCCTTGCCTGGTGCGATACGAATCAAGTGCCGGCACAGTCGGTTAAAGCGGCGGATTTTGCGGTGCAATCCTTAAGTGGCGATGACGCCCTTTGGTTGCCGACGGTCTGCCAAATACGCCCGCCCTTCTTCATGCAAGCATTGCGCCAGTGGTTGTTGCAAAATAAGGTGACCTTGATGGAACGCACCGAGTTAAAACCGCTTAAACAATGCACAGCGCTAAACACATGGGAAACCGTCAAGGGCGACATCCTAACAGCCGATCAATTTGTCGTGACTTCGGGTGCCTGGAGCTTTGAATTGCTCAAGGAAACCAGCGCTAAGCTCAACATCAAACCCATGCGCGGTCAGATTCTATTGTACAAGCCCGAGCACAATCTTAAACAGGTGGTTTACCGGGAAGGCTTTTACATGATTCCGCGGCGGGATGGCTATTTGCTGGCCGGCAGCACCTTGGAAGACGTCGGCTTTGAGGCCGCCGTCACGCGTGAAGTGCGCGATGAAATTCGCGCTAAAGCAGAAGCCATTATGCCGGCCTTAAAAGGCATGCCCATCATCAAGCACTGGAGCGGTCTGCGGCCCGGCACCCCAGAAAATTTACCCACTATTGGCGCCCATCCCACTATACAAAACTTGTATTTAAACACCGGGCATTTCCGCTACGGTTTAACCATGGCGCCTGCCAGCGCCGCGTTAATCAGCGCCTTAATGTTGGGAGAAACACCGGCGCTGGATGCCGGCCCTTATGCATGTTTGCAATGATATAAATAGACTGAGGATAAACGCATGGCTAGTTCTGTAATGATACAAAATCCAACTAACGGATTAATCCGTCGAGGCTATTTTGGCTTCAGTTGGACCTACTTATTTTTTGGTTGGTTTGTGCCATTAATACGCGGCGAATTAGGGGTGGCGGCTTTGCACTTCTTCTTTACCTTGATTACCTGTGGCTTGTGGCAAATCGTTTTTGCTTTTTTATACAACAAGCAATACATGCGCCGTATGCTGGAAAAAGGCTACGTGCTTAAAGACACGCCAGACGTGATGGCCAAGGCCAGAATGGCCTTGGATGTTGCCGATTTAGACTAGCCTGCTTGCCATAGCCCAGACTGACCGCCGCTTTTTTCCAGCAGTTTAATCTCACTGATCAGCATGCCCCGGTCGACGGCTTTGAGCATGTCATAAACGGTTAATAAGGCTACGCTGACTGCGCAAAGCGCTTCCATTTCCACCCCGGTTGGGCCTGTGGTTTCGCTGGTGACCGTGCAGACCACCGCCTGTTGCTGGTCGTCTGTGTAAAACGCCACCGATACTTTCGTTAAGGCTATCGGGTGACATAAAGGAATCAAATCGGCCGTGCGTTTAGCGCCTTGAATGGCGGCAATACGGGCAATGCCCAGTACGTCGCCTTTTTTGGCATCGCCCTGTTTAATCAGTTGCAAGGTGCTGGCTTGCATGCTGATACGGCCGGTCGCCACCGCGATTCTTTTTGTGTGGGCTTTGCTGCCGACATCCACCATGTGCGCTTGGCCACTTTGATCAAAATGGGTAAGTGCGTCAGCACCGTTGTCTTGTTTGCTCATGGCTTGTTTCCGCATGGGTTTATTTTTATGATGGCAGCTGAACTCGCCGCGTAAAGTAGTTATCATGATAACAATGAAATTAAAGATTAGTCTAATCGCATTTGCCTTGGCTGCCAGCTTGCTGGTTAGCTTTTCATGGGCCAACAATTTGCCAGACCTAGGGGATGTCTCGCAAACCGTGCTAACGCCTCTGCAAGAGCAGGCGATTGCCGAGCAAATTTTACGCGACGTGGCGGTCAGCGACGATGTGGTTAAAGACATTGAGATTACCGCTTACTTGCAAGCCCTAGGCATGCGCCTGGTTTCCAGCAGCCCAGACAACCAACTCAAATTCAATTTCTTTGTTGTGCAAGACAATTCCATTAATGCCTTTGCCATGCCAGGCGGCGTGGTGGGCGTGCACACCGGTTTGATTTTAGCCTCTAACAGCGAATCGGAATTGGCCAGCGTGTTGGGCCATGAAATTGGCCACGTTACGCAGCACCATTTGGCGCGTATGTTGGCGGCGCAAAAAGGCGACACCTTTAAAAATATTGCCGGCATGGCCTTGGCCATTTTGGTGGCGCGAGCCAATCCACAATTAGCAGGGGGCGCCATGACTACGGCTTCCGCCATAGGCGTACAAAGCCAATTGGATTACACCAGGGAGCACGAGCGTGAAGCCGACCGTATCGGTCTGCAAATATTGGACAGCGGTGGCTTCGATGTGCGTGCCATGCCGGTTTTTTTTAACACCTTGCAACGTGGGACGCGTTTTGCCGAAGGCGGCGCGCCTAGCTTTTTGCGCACCCACCCCTTAACCAGTGAGCGTATTGCCGATGTCGACAATCGTGTGGCATTGATGCCCTACCGGCAAGTGCCGAACAGCTTGGATTTTCAGTTGGTAAGGGCAAAACTGCTGGCCAATAAAGAGGTGCCAGAAACCATGATAGCGGTGTTTGAGCAAAACATACGCGAGCGCCGCTTCACTAATGAGGCCGTCGAGCATTATGGTTTGGCGGTGGCCTACATGCGCAAAGGCGCGCAAAAAGACTATTTGGCTAAGGCCGAACAAGAGATTGTATGGCTAAAGAAAAATGCCGCGCCGCACGCCATGATAGAAAATTTACATGCCCGCTGGCAGGTGGCGAACAACAACCCAAAATTAGCGGCCAGCCAATACGCGGCCGCTTTGAAATTGTATCCAGATAACCGTGCCTTGATCTACGGTTACACCGAGCATTTCTTAGCCATTAAGCAGCCCGAGCTAGCGATTAAGCTCATCAAGGAAAAACAAGGCCTCTATCCCTACGACGCCTTCATGTATGAGTTGTTGGCCAAGGCTTACGCCATGCAAAATAAAAACTTACTCAGTCACCAAGCTTTGGGCGAGGCCTATTTCAGGCAATACGATTTGGTGCGAGCGATTGAGCAAATGGACATTGCCAGCAAAGCCAACGATGGCGATTTTTATCAGGCGTCGATTGTGGAAGCCCGCATTAAGGAACTGCGTCGCATGCTGGGTGAGGCAAAGAAAAAGTAAGTTGAGCCGCTAGGGTTTTGCCGTTGTGCCGGTCTATCAATAAATTTAATTTATCAATATCATTTGAACGATGTATTAGATTTATTGTTAAAGGGCTATATAATTCACCCCACGCAATCAAATTGCATTGAGCTGTTCCGTTTTTAACCCATTGTTAGGAGAAAAATTATGTCATTAGTTAATACCAGCATTAAACCATTCAAAGCCCAGGCCTACCATAACGGTAAATTTGTTGAAGTGACCGAAGCCAGCCTAAAAGGCAAATGGTCTGCAGTGGTGTTTTACCCAGCGGATTTCACGTTTGTTTGCCCAACCGAGTTAGGTGACTTGGCAGATAACTACGCCACATTCCAAAAAATGGGCGTGGAAATTTACGCGGTTTCAACCGATACGCACTTCACCCACAAAGCTTGGCACGATGCGTCTGACACCATCAAAAAAATTCAATACCCAATGATAGGTGACCCAACCGGTACCATCACACGTAACTTTGAAGTGATGATAGAAGAAGAAGGTTTGGCACTACGCGGTACTTTCTTAATCAACCCAGAAGGCGTGATTAAAGCCATGGAAGTGAACGATCTAGGCATAGGCCGTTCTGCTGCGGATTTAATCCGTAAAGCGCAAGCCGCGCAATACGTGGCTAGCCATCCAGGTGAAGTGTGCCCAGCATCATGGGCACCAGGTAGCGAAACATTGGCGCCATCACTTGATTTAGTAGGCAAAATCTAAATTTAGCGATTTAGATGGATGGCTGCCCTAAGCCATAAGCTTGGGGCAGCATTAATACCTAAGCTTTATCCAAAAGATAAGGCTTTTTTTGACAAAAAAATTAATAAAACGAGAGCACCATGGCCTTAGATACCCAAATTAAAACCCAATTACAAACCTATTTGCAGATGCTCAAAGAGCCAGTCGACTTGGTGGCATCATTAGACGACAGCGCAGGCGCAAAAGAAATGTTGGCTTTATTGGAAGAGCTGGCCAGCATGTCTGACAAAATCAGCTTAAGCCATGATGACAATGCGCGTAAGCCATCGTTTGCAGTAAAACGCGGCGCGGCCCACAAGGATGCGGCGAAAGCAGTGGCTATTCGTTTTGCCGGCATACCCATGGGCCATGAATTCACTTCTTTGGTCTTGGCCTTGTTGCATGTGGGCGGTCACCCGCTGAAATTAGAGGCAGAAAAAATTGCGCAAATTGCCGCATTAGAAGGGCATTTTGCATTTGAAACATTCATTTCATTAAGTTGCCATAACTGCCCTGAGGTAGTGCAAGCCCTTAATTTAATGGCAGTCATTAACCCCAATATAAGCCACGTCATGGTAGACGGCGCCTTGTATCAAGATGAGGTTAACCAGCGCAAGATCATGGCGGTGCCGACTGTGTTCTTAAACGGCGAAGAGTTCGGCGCGGGCCGCATGGGCGTGGATGAAATCTTGCCTAAATTAGATAAAGGGGCGCAAGCGCGTGAGGCGAAAAAATTAGCAGCCAAAGCGCCGTACGATGTGTTGATTGTTGGTGGTGGCCCAGCCGGTGCCGCAGCGGCTATTTATGCTGCGCGTAAAGGCATACGCACTGGTATTGTCGCCGAGCGATTTGGTGGCCAAGTGATGGACACCATGGGGATAGAAAATTTTATTTCCGTTAAAGAAACCGAGGGGCCAAAATTGGTGGCGGCCTTGGAAGAACACGTTAAAACTTACGACATCGATGTCATGAACTTACAACGTGCGCAGTCACTAAATGCGCCTGCAGCAGGCGCCGGCGGCCTGATAGAAGTGGCGCTGGAAAACGGGGCTATTTTATCCAGCAAAGCGGTCATCGTTGCGACCGGTGCGCGTTGGAAAGAGCTCAACATCCCTGGTGAAAAAGAATACCGCGGCAAGGGCGTGGCTTATTGCCCGCATTGCGACGGCCCCTTGTTTAAAGGCAAACACGTGGCAGTGATAGGCGGTGGTAACTCGGGTGTGGAAGCGGCGATTGATTTGGCTGGTTTCGTCAGTCACGTGACGCTGTTGCAATACGGCGACGCACTGACTGCGGATGCGATTTTGCAGGATAAATTACACAGCTTGACTAATGTAACGGTGATAGTGAATGCCGAAACCAAGGAAATCACCGGTGAAGATGAAAAGGTCAACGGCTTGATTTACCGCGACCGAGTCAGCGACACCTTGAAAACCGTCACATTGGCTGGGGTGTTTGTGCAGATAGGCTTGTTGCCGAACACCGATTGGTTAAAAAACAGCGGCATGGCTTTGAGCAAATTCAACGAGGTGGAAGTGAACGCACACGGCCAAACTTCACTGGCTGGGGTGTTTGCCGCAGGCGACGTGACCACCGTGCCCTACAAGCAAATCATCATTGCCATGGGCGAGGGCGCCAAAGCCTCGCTAGGCGCGTTTGATTATTTAATCCGTCAGTAATCAGGCATTGCTTAGGCGAATAAAAAGGCGATAGCACGGCTATCGCCTTTTTTCTTTACCCTAGGTCATGGCTATTTCTTGCAGCAGCCACCGCTGTTGCAGCCAAATAAGGCATAGGCCGGGCAGAAGTTGAACAAACCGGTAAGCAACGGCAAAACGCCTAGCCATGCCCAAACGGGGCCGCCAAACACCGCTACCCAACTGATCAAAGCAATGCCCACCACTGTACGTACTATTTTATCGATACCGCCAACGTTTGTTTTCATGATGCTTATCCTTGAATAAAGTAGGGTTTGAATGCACTGGCTAGGCCAGTAAAACCATCATACACCTATGGCATCAGTGCATAGTATTTGCTTTAGCTGGCTAGACTCAAGGCCACGGCTTCGGCGATGCGTATGCCATCGACCCCGGCCGATAAAATCCCGCCGGCGTAACCGGCGCCTTCACCCGTGGGGTATAAGCCTTGCGTGTTGATGCTTTGCAAAGTTTCCTCATCGCGTTTGATGCGTATGGGCGAGGAAGTGCGTGTTTCTACGCCAGTTAGAATGCCATCGGCCAGATCAAAGCCTTTA
>JBEDKJ010000092.1:0-5524 GCA_041172285.1 Pseudomonadota bacterium | reverse complement strand
AAATTTCTTAGACAAGATCGTTGTGATCGCTGCCGTTAATGTTGTCTTACCATGGTCAACGTGGCCAATCGTACCTACGTTAACGTGCGGCTTGGTCCGCTCAAATTTACCTTTTGCCATTGCTTCAGTCCTTTACAAAATTTTATTAACTATAAGTTTTATTAGAATTAATAAAACTTGTACACATTTAAAAAGATACTGCCGTTTTACTACCTTAAAACTATATCGTGGTGCCCATGGCGGGAATCGGACCCGCGACCTCTCCCTTACCAAGGGAGTGCTCTACCACTGAGCCACATGGGCGTTAATTACTCAACAGCAAGCGCTAATCGATCGCACTTGGAGCGGGCGACGAGACTCGAACTCGCGACATTCAGTTTGGAAAACTGAAGCTCTACCAGCTGAGCTACACCCGCGCACCCATCTAAACCAACGCCAACAGGCCCTACTTACTGCGTATTAAAAACTTTGGTGGAGGGGGAAGGATTCGAACCTTCGTACTCTGAGAGAACGGATTTACAGTCCGTCGCCTTTAACCACTCGGCCACCCCTCCAAACCGAACCCGCGATTATGCTGATAATTTGAACTACTGTCAAATCTATAAAAGGGTATTTGTACTAGAATTTGGTGCCGGATGTCGGAATCGAACTGACGACCTTCGCATTACAAGTGCGCTGCTCTACCAACTGAGCTAATCCGGCGTTTATTTGAGACGCGTATTATACTGACTTTTTGAAAAAAGTTAAGCTACTTTACAATAGTTAACGTTGGCTTCTTGCTATTGACTGGTTGGCTGGCATCGGATTGATTTGGTGCTTGGCTAGCCGTATCGGATAATCCTTCATCCGCTGGCATCTGGTCGACTTCAAAAAACATGCCTTGCCCGGTTTCTCTAGCAAACAGCCCTTTTACTGCCGTCATAGGCACGTATAAATTCTGCGACACCCCAGCAAACCTAGCCGAAAAACTAACCGCCTCATTATCCATGAGCAAATCTTTAGTGGCCGTGTAGCTTAGGTTTAGTACTATTTCACCTGCTTTAACGTAGCCCATGGGCACGCGTGTTTGAGCATTAACTGCCACCAGCAAGTGAGGGGTATAGCCATTGTCCATACACCATTCGTGAATAGCCCTAAGCAGGTAGGGCTTAGTGGATGCTTGCTGCGTGGTCATGTAAGTAACAATTACTTAATTATTTACGCATGACTTTTTCTGATGGGGTCATGGCCTCAGCGTAAAGCGGTCTAGAAAATAAACGTTCGGCGTATTTTAAGATCGGTGTGGCTTGGTTTTGCAAGACGATGCCGTAGTGATCCAAACGCCATAATAACGGCGTTACCGCTACGTCCAACATAGAATAATCGTCACCTAGCAAATAATTTTGCTTAGAAAAAATAGGCACCAATTGTGTCAAATTATCGCGCACGGTAGTGCGTGCTTTATCCGCAAGTTGCTCATCGTCGGACTCGATATCCTTAATATGATCGAACAGTTCTTTTTCGAAGTTATACAAGAACAAGCGAGCACGCGCACGCATCACCGGATCGGGCGGCATTAATTGTGGGTGAGGGAAACGCTCATCTATGTACTCATTGATGATATTCGCTTCGGATAAGACCAAATCACGTTCAACCAAAACCGGCACTTGGTTATACGGATTTATGACTGCCAGGTCTTCAGGTTTGTTGGCCAAATCCACATCGATTACTTGAAAGTCCATGCCTTTTTCAAATAATACAATACGGCAGCGGTGGCTATAGGGATCGGTTGTCCCTGAATATAATGTCATCATTTTAGTGTATGTCTTTCCAATAGGCTTTTTTGAGTTTGTAGGTGAGTACCAACAACACGGATAAAAAGAGTAATACTATCCAACCTAAATGATTGCGCTGCTGTTTAGCCGGCTCAGCCATAAAAGCTAAAAAATTCGTTAAGTCCCCCACCAAAGCATCGTATTCGGCTGGGGCCAATTTACCAGGCTTGCTTAGCTCGAGTTGATGGGTTTCGTGGTTCATGATTTGCTCACCCTGCAATTGATACAAAACATGCGGCATGGAGACTTTGCAACTCACCGGATCAAACACGCAATTACCCCAACCCGTTGCACTGGTCTCATCTCGGTAAAAAGCACGCATGTAGCTGTAAACCCAATCGGCTCCGCGGGCACGCACTTCTACTGATAAATCAGGTGGCGCCACGCCAAACCATTTTTTAGCATCTTCTGGATTAATGGCTACCTTCATGGTGTCGCCAACCTTTTCACCGGCAAACAACAAATTGTCTTTGATTTGCTTTTCGGTCAAACCTATGGCTAGCAAGCGGTTGTAGCGCATGTAATTGGCACTGTGGCAATTTAAGCAATTGTTCACAAAGGTGCGCGCGCCGCGTTGCAAAGACTCATGGTTGGAAGGGTCGATGGGCGCTTTATCTAAATGCACGGCAGCGTTCGCTAAGGCATGCTGCGCAAACAACAATGCCGACAAAACGGATAAAACGCTTAAGCCTAGTTTAATGCTGATTTTCATGGTTATTATCCTGTCACCCTTTCTGGTACCGCTAAGGTTTTATCTTTTTTGGTATACCAAGGCATAAGTATAAAAAATGCAAAATAGACCAGCATGAAGATACGCGCTACTACCGTGGCACGCTCTGCATTGCCAAGCCAAGGGCCAAATTGACCCCAAACGTTTGATGGCTCCGTACCTAGGTAACCCAGTACAATGAAACTCACCACAAAAGCCGCCAACCATTGTTTATACAGGCGACCACGGTAGCGTATGGATTTCACCGGGCTCTTATCCAACCATGGCAGCAAGGCAAACACCAGAACAGACAGACCCATGGCTGCGACTCCCGGGAAAAGTGATGGCGGTATGCCCAAAAAGCCAACACCAGGAAACGGCGGAACAGCACGCAATATCGAGTAATAAGGCGTGAAATACCAAACCGGCGCAATGTGAGCCGGCGTCACCAATGGGTTAGCTGGTACGAAGTTATTCGCTTCCAGGAAGTAGCCGCCCATTTCTGGCGCAAAGAAGATGATGGTAGAAAACACCATTAAAAATACCACCACCCCAACAATGTCCTTCACCGTGTAATACGGGTGAAAAGCAATGCCGTCTAATGGAATGCCGGTTTTCTTATCTTTTAGTTTCTTGATTTCAATGCCGTCTGGGTTATTGGATCCCACTTCATGCAGGGCAATGAGATGCGCAACAACCAAACCGACCAAAACAAATGGCAAGGCAATAACATGAAAGGCAAAGAAACGGTTTAAGGTCGCATCCGACACCAAATAATCCCCACGTAACCACTCGGACACATCCGGGCCTACAAATGGAATGGCTGAAAACAGGTTCACAATCACCTGCGCACCCCAATAGGACATTTGACCCCACGGCAATAGGTAGCCAAAGAAAGCCTCACCCATTAAGCACAAGAAAATGCCCACGCCAAACAACCAAATAAGCTCGCGCGGGTTGCGGTAGGATCCATAAATAATGCCGCGGAACATGTGCATGTAAACCACGACAAAAAACATGGAAGCGCCGGTGGAATGCATGTAGCGAATCAACCAGCCCCAGGGCACATCGCGCATGATGTACTCAACGGAAGCAAAAGCCAAGGTAGCATCTGGCTTGTAATGCATGGTCAAGAATATGCCGGTTAAAATTTGCAACACCAGCACCAACAAGGATAAGCCGCCAAAGTAATACCAAAAATTTAGGTTTTTTGGAGCGTAATACTCGGTTAAGTGCGCCGTGATATTGCTGCTCAAGGGGAAACGGGCATCCACCCAATTCAAGCCTTGGCTAAAAATGCTGCCGGAAACTGGTTTTGTTTCTGTGTTCGTTTTATTTGTCATGACTTAAGCCTTATCCTCTGTATCCACACCAATCAGCAAGGTCGTATCCGTTAAGTATTTATGCGGTGGCACCACCAAATTCAGTGGTGCCGGAGACCCTTTAAACACGCGGCCGGCCAAGTCAAATTTTGAGCCATGGCATGGGCAGAAGAAGCCACCTGTCCAGTTATCACCCATGTCACCCTTGGGCTGAAGCTTGGCGGATGGGGAACAGCCTAGGTGCGTGCAAATACCTACCATGACCGCTAAATTTGGCTTAATGGATCGGTCTGTGCTTTTGCAATAATCCGGCTGCTGCGACACCACATCGCAACTTGGATCGGTCAACTGATCGTCGTGTTTAGCCAACTCGGCCGTCATTTCTTCGGTACGGTTGATAATCCAAACCGGCTTTCCGCGCCATTCCACGGTCATCATGCTGCCCGGCGCAATTTTACTCACGTCCACTTCCACTGGAGCGCCCGCCGCTTTAGCACGCTCACTGGGGGTCATACTCAACACAAAAGGCACGGCAGCAGCGGCACAACCTAAAGCACCAACGCTAGAGGATGCAATTAAAAATTTACGCTTTTCTGCATCCACTGCACTGACTTCATTGGCATGCGCTGCATTTTTTTTCTTGTCATTTGGTGTATCTGACATGTTTTCCTCATGAACTATTTTGGATTGAACGGGTTGGATGGCTAGGATGCTTAATAATTCAGCCACTTACACAATAAATTCTTTTAATCGTTTACCACTTTACTTAATCTTCAAAGGCCAGCTAATTTCAAATTGGCCGTATTGTACAATTTTTTGTTAACTAGTTAAAGGTTTATTTTATAAGTCATTGAAGTATAACAGTTAAACTGGATTATATAGATCTAAAAATTCATGCTCCAAGGCGAATTTTTTTGCCAAATGCTCGCCCAATGCCTGAACGCCATAACGCTCAGTGGCGTGGTGGCCAGCAGCAATATAGGCCACGCCAGACTCGTGTGCTAAGTGAGTGGTCTGTTCCGATATTTCCCCACTAATGAATGCATCGACACCCAAGCTAATCGCCTCCTCCATATAAGATTGGCCAGCGCCGGTGCACCAAGCAACGTTTTTGAGTTTTTTATCCAAATCACCCACCACCAAACTTGGCCTTTGCAGCACCGCGTCTATGCGCTTAGCAAAGGCAGCTAAACTGCATGGTTGTTCAAGGCTGCCATAACAAATCAGGTTGGCGTCACCAACTGACCCAGTTTGAACTAGGCCTAGCTTATGGCCTAAAGTGGCATTGTTGCCAACTTCAGGGTGAGCGTCTAAGGGTAAGTGATAGGCCATCAAACTGATGTTTCTTTCCATCAAAAAGGCCAGTCTTTTGCGCTTAATGCCAACGACTCGCGGGTCCTCGTTGCGCCAGAAATAGCCATGATGAACCAAGGCCAAATCGGCACCACGCTCGGCGGCCTGCTCTAAGAATGCCAAACTGGCGCTGACCCCTGTGACAATTTTGCCCACATCGGCCCGCCCTTCAACTTGCAAGCCATTGGGGCAATAATCTTTATGGCGATCCACTTGCATGAATTGCTGGGTATAGTCGATCAAATCATTAAGCTTAACCATCGCGTGCGCCCTTTTTTATTACTTAGCTCTTGAATATTCGCTACAATAGGCCGATATTACATTGC
>JBEDKJ010000091.1:0-5468 GCA_041172285.1 Pseudomonadota bacterium | reverse complement strand
CCATCACTAGGCTTTAAAGCAATCAGCAACTATGCCCCGCATTTTGTGCTGATGCATGGTTTTCTCACCGGCACGCTGATGGTGGTGTTGCTACACTTTCGCGTTAAGCGCGTGCAAGAAGAGCAGAACTTGGCGGTGCGCTTGGCTCAGCACGAGGCGCAGGAGCAAAAGCAGCAGCGCGAGGCGGATAGAAACTTTGTAGAAATGCTCACTCATGAATTCAGAACCTCTTTATCGGTCATCAGAATGGCCATAGGCTCGGGCGTCATGAGCAAAAAAAAGCGCAGCTACGCTGAAAACGCTATTTTGAGCATGGATCAGGTTATCGAGCGCTGTCAGCAAGTGCAGAAATTGGCGGACGGCGAATTGAATCCACGGCAAGACGAACTTAACTTGCCGGCTTTGCTAAAAGAGTGGGTAGCGCAGTCAGTCGAAGCTGACCGCATACAGTTAGATTTAATTGATCTGCCGTCATTACCATCAGACGAGAAGCTATTGAAAATCGTGATCGGCAACCTGCTGGACAATGCCTTGAAGTACAGCCTGAAGGGCAGCATGGTTAGACTGGCTTTGTCCAAACACAATGGCCAAATTAGCCTGGAGGTAAGCAACGTGGCTGGCCCGGCTGGGAGACCCGACCCGAATAAGGTGTTTAAAAAATACTACCGAAATGAAAAAGCCCACGGCTACATTGGCTCCGGCTTAGGTTTGTACATTATTAAAAATACCGTGACCTTGATGGGCGGGGACTTGCGTTATACGCCCACGGACGAACTGGTGAGATTTGAATTATGGCTTCCCTTGTAAACATCGTGGTGGTGGAAGACCACCTTAGCTTGCAAGAACTGTTGGTTGAAGCCTTGCGACAAGAAAGCTACGCCGCTTTTGGTTGTGCCTCAGCAGAAGAGTTGGACGAATACCTAGTTAAAGCCAAAGCCGACATCTTAGTGCTGGATATCAATTTGCCTGGTGAAAACGGCGTCAGCATCGCGGCACGCTTAAGCCAGGCTAACCCCGCCTTGCGCATCATTATGTTGACGGCCAGGTCGACCGAAAAAGACAAGCTGATAGGCTACGAGAATGGTGCAGACATATACCTAACCAAGCCCGTTTCGCCCTGTGAATTGCTGGCAGCCGTGGGCAGCATCAGTCGACGTATCAAGCAAGAAGTGCCGACAGCCAGTTTGTTACTGGATTGCCCAAAAAGGCAATTGCTCTCTACGCTGAGCGGCACGATGACTGAGCTTAGCTTTAATGAATTGAGTTTACTGAAAGGCCTGGTGGTGGCGCCCGGCCATAAGCTGGATTACTGGCGTTTGCTGGATTTGCTGGGTAAAGCCGTGGACGAAAAAAGCAAGGCTGCCTTGGGCGTGCAAATTCACCGTTTGAATTTAAAAATGATGCCGCTGATGAACGGCGAGGCCTGCATCAAATCCAACTTCAAAGAAGGCTATCAACTGGCCGTTAGTATCAACATTAGCCACGCTTAAGCCCTGCTTTTATCAACCCTTACTTTGGTAGGTCAGGACGCATTTGGACATACTCAGTGCAGGCACCCGAAATATTTTTTAACTTCCCGCCTTTTCGCTAAAATAAGGTCTGTCAAAAACAGGGTGTGTCCTTCCCCGACAAAGCCTTGCCTTTGCCCCATTTTCTTTGCATTTTTCTTCAAAAATGTAATGCCTTGTAATAACTGCCGGCAGTAATTTGCGATATTACCAATAGGGTAATTTTACCCCTCCTGAGCCTTGCGCGTGGGATGCTATTTAAGTTATTGATAGTTAACGAATTATTAAATCATTTTGGTGTGAATGCAACTTAGTCAATTACAATTTATACGCAACAAAATCGGCCATTTGCTAAAATTGGCCGATTTTTTTGCTATTTTCGGCAAAATCGCACCCTTATTTTTAATTATTTTTTTTGCCTTGACAGCACCTGTGGCCATGGCTGCGCCGGCAGTGGATGGCGAAGCGCCGAATGCGGCTCGTATTTTGCAGCAAATTGAACGCGACATGGGCGTTAAGCCGCCCGCGCCATTGCCGCAAGTTGAAGCCGAGCCGCTACCGGCAGAAGAAGAGCAAGGCCCGCTAATCACCGTTAAGCAATTTGTCTTCATTGGCAACCGCATGCTCAGCGAAGAAGTTTTGCAAGCGGCCGTCGCGCCGCTGCTTAATCGCAGCATCACGGTCAGTGAATTAAAAACCAGCATCAGTTTAATCAGCGCGGTCTACCGCAAGAACGGTTACTTGGTGACGGCCACTTGGCCCGAGCAAGACATCACCGAGGGTGTGGTGCAAATACATATCGTTGAGTCGGTGATGGGCGAGCTGAAGTTCGACGGCAGCTACGGCAAAGACTTTAAGCGCGTTAAGCCTTTTGTGTTTGAGCGCTACATTCAAGCGGCGGTCCCAAAAGGCAAACCGCTCAACCAAGACAAGTTAGGCGAGGCTTTAACCTTGTTGGATGGTTTGTCGGGTGCGGATGCGGCGGGCAGTTTGCAAGCAGGCTCGGCAGAAGGCAGCACCGATGTAGTGCTTAAAGTAAAAGACCAGCCTTTAGTAAGCGGCTACGTTTTATTGGATAACACCAACGGCAGACAAACCGGCCGTGAAAAATTCACCGCCACTTTGGCCTTTGCTAGCCCGACCGGCTTCGGCGATAACCTGACCGCCACTGGCTTGCATGCAGAGGGCACGGACTTTGTGCGCTTGTCCTACAAATTACCCGTGGGCAGCAGTGGCTTGCAAGTTGGCGTCAATGGCAGCGCCATGCATTACCGCGTAACCAGCCCAGAGTTCGCAGAAAGCAAATTGAGTGGCCAGTCACAAAATGTCGGTTTGCAAGCGCAATACCCATTGATGCGCAACAAAACCAGCAAGCTCAACTTAAGCCTAGAGCTAGACCAAAAATACTTTAAGAACAAAGGTGATGAAGAGGGTGAGGTGGTCACCACCAGCGATTACAAATTGCAAGTGGCGGCGCTTAGCTTAAGTGGGGACCTTACCGACGGCTGGTTAGCCGGTGCGCAAAACAATGCATCGCTTAATTTAGGTGTGGGCCGGGTGGACATGGACGGTTCGCGCCAACAGCATGCGGAGAGCGATAGGCTGGGGGCCAATACCCAAGGTGGCTATGTGCGTCTGCGTTGGAACCTTAGCCGCAATCAATTCTTAACAGACAGCATCAGCCTAAACTTAAGTGGCTCTGGGCAATTTGCTAACAACAACTTGGATCCATCGGAAAGATTTTACTTAGGCGGCGTTAATGGTGTACGGGCTTACCCCACCAGTGAGGGTGCCGGAGCGAATGGCGTGTTATGGGTGGCCGAGCTCTTTAAATACTTCCCAAACAATTTTAGCCTGTCAGCTTTTGTCGATCACGGTCGGGTTAAGCAGTTTGTGGATAACCAAAACTTAGCCAATACAGCGGTGCTGGCAGAAAACAACGCGTACAGTCTAAAAGGCTACGGCGCCTCTCTAGCTTGGCAAGGCCCATACCGAACCAATGTTAAAGCCACCTATGCGCACCGCATTGGCCACAACCCTAACCCAACCGCTGCTGGCAACGACCAAGACGGCAGCAAACATTACGATGTGTTTTGGCTAAACGGTGGGATTAACTTCTAATGATGCGTTCGCTGACCACACACACTAATAAGGCACTGGTAATGCTTACCATTGCCTTGTGCCTGTGCGTCAGCCTAGCGGCCCACGCTGAAACCCCACCTGCCACCACCGCCTTACCCACCAACGGCCAAGTGGTGGCTGGCACTGCGCATATCAGCACCGACAACAGCAACGCCAGTGCGCCGGTGATGAACGTCAATCAAGCCAGCCAACGTGCCGTGGTCAATTGGGAGAAGTTTGATGTCGGATCGGCGGCCACCGTTAACTTCAATCAACCCAATGCCCAAGCCTCTACCCTAAACCGCATTACGGATGCCAACCCCACTAAAGTCTTTGGCAAGATCAACGCCCCCGGTGAAGTGGTCTTGGTCAACCAAGCCGGTGTTTACTTTGCCCCAAGCGCCAGCTTGGATGTCGGCGCGGTGGTGGCCACCAGCCACAGCATTAACGATGCCGATTACATGGCAGGCAAAGCCCAATACGATAGAAACGGTGCCACCGGCAAAGTCATCAACGAAGGCAACATCAAAACCTCCCTAGCCGGTTACGTCGCTTTGCTTGCGCCTGAAGTGCGCAACAGCGGCGTTATTGTCGCGCAAATGGGCACCGTGGTCATGGCATCGGGCGAGCGCGTGACCCTCAACTTTGACAACACAAAAAAACTCGCCAGCATTACCACCACCCCTAGCACCATCCGCGCCTTGATTGAAAATAGAAACGCGGTGCAAGCCCCTGGGGGCTTAATCATCCTGTCGGCACCGGCGGTCGACAGCTTGGTGTCCGGCGTGATCAAACAAAGCGGCGTGTTAAATGCCGGCAGCAACGGCAACATGGTTGCCAATAAAGGCGGGCGCATTATGCTCTCCGCCAGCCACGTCACCTTAGGTGCTGGCTCTAAGACCCTCGCGCGCGGTGAGACCGGCGGGGGCAAAGTGGAAGTGGTGGCCACTAAAACCGCCACGGTGGAAGCAGGGGCCAAGGTCAGCGTGTCCGCTACCGGTAATGGCGACGGCGGCAGTATCAGCATACACGCCGAAGAAAAAACCACCATCAATGGCACCCTCCTAGCCCAGGGTGGCAAAACCGCCGGTAATGGCGGCACCATCTCCACCACCGCCAACGGTCAGGTGGACATCGGCGCAACAGCCGAAGTAAAAGCAGGGATTAGAGGCGAAGCTGGCCAAGTGGGCACTTGGAACCTAACTGCCGCTAACGTGGAAATCAATCAGGCTAATGCGCCAGTGATTGCCGCCACCCTCAACCAAGCCCATGTGAAAGTGAAAGCGCAAGCCGGTAACGTCACCGTGCACGAAACAGCGGTCATCCAAAAAACCGCACCCAAGCTGACCGAGCTAAAACTGGAGGCGAGCCAATCGGTGTTCATCCGTGGCCAAGTGCAAAGCGCACGCTTATCGCCCATCACCTTGGCCATCATCGGTGACAATGCCATCGAGTTGGCAGAGAGCGCTCGAATCCAAGCCGCGCAAGTCACCTTAAAAGCCCCAAGGATTGCTGCCGCCGGCGATGTCTTTGCTTACCTTTTTGGGGGTGACGGCAGCAGCCTGCCCTTGATCAGCTTTATGGCTGGCCGCATTACTTTAGCCGGCACCCTAAGGGCGGGGTCGAATGGCCGCGCTGGTAAAATTAGCCTACTGGGTCAAGACGGGGTCGACATACAAAACGCCAACCTTTACGCTAATGGCGATGTCGGTGGGGAAGTGAGCATCATTTCTAGATTGGGCTCAGTCAATCTAAGCAACAGCTACATTCAGACTAACGGTGGTGAGGGTCGCGGCGGAGCAATTTCCGTGGCCGGACTTCAAAGTACGATTCTCTCCG
>JBEDKJ010000090.1:0-4511 GCA_041172285.1 Pseudomonadota bacterium | reverse complement strand
AATGTAAATATAATGCCGGGTTCTTACAAAATCAGCTGCCGTATCGTTCGGCAAAATTGAGGTTACTATTATGAAAGATGGAATTCACCCAGAATACCGCGACGTTGTTTTTCAAGACATCGGCGCAGACTTTACCTTTATGACACGCTCAACCATAGCGGCTAAAGACACGATTAAATGGACAGACGGTAAAGAATACCCGCTTGTAAAAATTGAAGTTTCATCAAAATCTCACCCGTTTTACACTGGTAAGCAAATGATTTTAGACACGGCCGGCCGTGTTGATAAATTCCGTAAAAAATACGGCATGTAATACAAGTAATGCACAACAAAACAGGCAGCTTAGGCTGCCTTTTTTATTGCCCTAAACTAAGCGACCTTAAGCTAAATTAAGCCTTATTGCATAAGCCTATGGTGAAATGCCGCTATCGGTTAAAATTAAGCCGCTAATTAGAGAAAACAGGCTACAAAAACCGCATGCGCTTTCAACTTGATCACGACTGGCAAGGCAATATGGCTACCCCACGCGCCCACTTAGGCGACAGCGTGAAAATCCAATTATTGCTGGTTTTATGCTTCATTTGGGTGCTACTAGGGTTAACTGGCCACGCTCCTTGGAAACCGCTGGAATCCACCGGCATCAATATTGTTAAAACTTTATTCGATAAAGGCGTATGGCTGGCACCCTTAACTAGCGACGCCACTACACTAGAAAACCCACCTCTGTATTACCTTAGCGCCGCAGCGAGTGCCTACACCCTCTCTCCCTGGTTGGCCATGCACGATGGCGCAAGATTGATCAACGCGCTATGGCTGTCCTTGATGTTGCTGATGGTGGGCATGAGCGGCAGGGAGTTGTGGGGCAATGGGGCAGGTCGCCATGCCACCTTGATCATGCTAGGCAGCATAGGCTTGGTGGTCAGCGCGCACAGTTTGTCGGTTGAAATAGCCGGCTTAACGGCCAGTGCGCTGGGGTTTTATGCGCTGTCACTGGCTAGACGCCGACCCAAGCTTAGCAGTATGTTATTGGCCAGCGCCTTGTCCTTAGGCTACCTATCTTACGGCCTAATGAGCGCCTTACCCTTAATCAGCAGCGCCTTGCTGTTAATGTTAATTTTTAAAGCTTGGCGCACGCCTAGCTTCGTCAAAACCCTATTCAGCGCACTATTGCTCGCCAGCCTGCCGATTGGATTGTGGTTAATTCTTTTGCATCAACAACACAACGATTTATTTCATGCTTGGTGGAATGCGCATTTAAACGGCTTTAATCAGAGCAATCACCTGTATTTTTTACGCATTTTAATTTGGTATGCTTGGCCAGCATTGCCCTTAGCCTTATTAGGCCTATGGCACTATAAGCAACGCTTGCATGAGCTTGGCCCCTTGCAACTGATACTGGTGTTTTTTGCATGCCATGTTTTTTTCTTAGGCCTAATGGCCTCGGCCAAAGACATTAATGCCCTGACCTTACTGCTGCCATTAACGGCACTGGCTGCCGGTAGCGTTGAACACTTAAAACGTGGCATGGCCGCAGCTTTAAACTGGTTTGGTGTACTTTTATTCGGCCTAATTGGCGGCCTTATTTGGCTGGGTTGGCTGGCCATGCTGACTGGCAACCCAATTAAACTCAAGCAACGCATGGTGTTCTTATCGGGTGCGGAACACTTAACATTCAATTGGCTGGCTTTTATCATTGCCCTGTTGGTCACGGCAATTTGGCTGTTTGTTTGCGTGCGTGCCAGACAAACCAACAAATCCACCGTAAGCAATTGGGCGGTAGGCATGACGTTTGCTTGGAGTTTGCTTATGACGCTTTGGTTACCCTTACTCGATTCAGCCAAAAGTTACCAAGCTGTTTTCACTGGCCTAGATCAACGATTAAGCATGCATAAGGGCTGCATCAATAGTTTACATGTTGAACGGCAACAAGCTTTGCTACTTAATTACTACAGCGCCATCGACCTGACGCCCGTCGCCAGCAGTCAACTTAGCGCCTGTGACTACTTGTTGGTTTTTAATAAAAAAGGTAAGCAACGGTTCGAGCCGGATGGCTCTTGGCAACAAGCGTGGTCGGGTAAACGACCGGCCGACAGAAAAGAGAGTTTTTACTTATACCAACGCTTAGATTGATTGCCGACTAACTGGCCTAAACGCAGTTGGCCGGCATTAGATTTTCAGATGAGCGGCGATGGCTTTTTGTACCGGCACATGCAATCCCACGCCGGCTTGCTGCCCAACATACTGAGCAATTTGTTGGCGCATGGCCAAGGCCCAAAAACGGTTAATGTGTTCGGCTATACCCTGTTCCGCTTGCGCGGGATCGGGGTAGGATTCGTAAAAATCGCCTATCTGATTAGCCATAGTAATTAAACGCTGTATGTCCATTTTCAAATACCCACTAGCCTTAGTCTAAACTGATTCAATATAATATTTTTTCACCATGGCTGTACACCACGAAACGGCCATCCCGAGCAAAGCCGACCAAGCATAAGCCGCACTGCTCAGCCACGCGCACTGCTAAAGCGGTTGGCGCGGATACCGCAACCAACATCGCCAGCCCTGCGCTGGCCACCTTTTGCACCATCTCAAAACTGGCACGACTGGTAGTAAGAACAAACCCACTTTTATCTTGTTGCCCGGTTTTCGCTAAGGCGCCAACCACTTTATCCAACGCATTATGCCGACCTACGTCTTCGCGCACTAAACTGATGCTGCCATCGGCTAACACATAAGCACTAGCGTGCGTGGCGCCGGTTTTTTGTTGCAATGGCTGGCGCGAGGGCAAAGCCGCCAATGCACTCACTATGCTCACCGAGGTAAACTTAGCGGCATTGTTTAATGCGCTTGGGTAACGCATGGCTTGAGCTAAATTTTCCGCGCCACACAAGCCGCAACCGGTTTTACCGGCTAAGGTACGGCGCCGTTCCTTTAACTGCATAAAACGCTCACTGGCTATGCTGCAATGTAAAGCCACACCTTGTTCCTGTTCTAGCACGTCTATGCCATAAAGCTCACCAGCTTGCTCCACTATGCCCTCACTTAAGGCAAAACCCAAGGCAAAATCTTCCAGATCCTGCGCCGTGGCCAACATCACCGCATGCGAGACGCCATTGTAGACCATGGCCACCGGCGTCTCTTCGGCCAAACAATCTTGTGCCGGTTGAAGTTCACCGTCTCGCCACTGTTGCACACTGAGCACACTTGAGGCTTGCCTAAACACGACGGACTCAGTCAACATCAATCTATTTTAGCCGCTTCTGCATTCCTGCCAGCAAACGCCAATTGCGCCTCACTAAAGGTTTTGTAATGCAACTGCCAATCCGACAATTGATTCACCCGCGACACTTGCACCGCCGTCACTTTAAACTCAGGGCAATTGGTCGCCCAATCACTGTTGTCGGTGGTGATCACGTTAGCACCCGATTCAGGATGGTGGAAAGTAGTGTAAATAACACCCGGCTGGACGCGCTCGGTTAATTGAGCGCGCAATACGGTTTCGCCAGCACGACTGCTTATGCCTATCCAATCGCCATCTTTTAATGCCTCTTTCGTTAGCATCGTGTGGGTGTATCTCCACCACGTCCTCGTGATGCCATGCCACGTTTTTGGTACGACGGGTTTGCGCACCTACGTTGTACTGGGACAAGATGCGACCTGTGGTCAAGATCAATGGGTATTTGGCATTAACTCTCTCCGTGGTTGGCACGTATTTCGTGATAAAGAATTTGCCCTTACCACGCACGAACTCATCAATATGCATGGTCGGTGTGCCGGTTGGATAGTCGTCGTTACACGGCCATTGAATGCTGCCCAATTGATCCAATTTCGCAAAACTCACGCCTTTAAAGGTAGGCGTTAACGCCGCAATTTCATCCATGATGTCACTGGCATGCTGGTAATCCATTTTGTAGCCCAGGGCTTGGGCCAACATGGCGGTAATTTCCCAATCTTCGTAACCTTGCCCACCCACATTATTTTTAGGGGCCATGACACGGCGCACTGGTGAGATGCGGCGCTCGGCATTGGTAAAAGTGCCGCTCTTTTCTAAAAACGATGCCCCAGGAAAGAACACATGGGCATACATGGCCGTTTCGTTTAAGAATAAATCTTGCACAATCACGCATTCCATATTCTCTAAGGCATGAGTGACATGCTGGGTATTCGGATCGGATTGCACGATATCTTCGCCCACGCAATACAAGGCTTTGAAGCGACCTTCACCGGCCAAGTCCAGCATATTAGGGATGCGCAAGCCGGGCTCATCGCTAAGCGGCCTACCCCAAGCAGCCTCAAACAAGGCTTTCGCTGATGGGTCTGAAACGTGGCGATAGCCAGGGTACTCGTGCGGCATGGAGCCCATGTCACAGGAGCCTTGCACGTTGTTTTGACCGCGCAATGGGTTGATGCCCACGCCTTCACGCCCAACGTTGCCGGTGGCCATGGCCAAATTGGCTATGCCCATCACGGTGGTAGAGCCTTGCGAATGCTCGGTCACGCCCAAGCCATAATAA
>JBEDKJ010000089.1:0-5407 GCA_041172285.1 Pseudomonadota bacterium | reverse complement strand
TAGGCGATAAAAAGGCTGTCAGCTCACGCTGCCAGCCTTTTTTTATGGCTATAAAGCTTGCTTAGTTGTTCAAAAACACCCGCACATTGCGTGGGTAAATAAAGACATTTTGCCCTTGGCTGATGGCCAGTTCGCGAAAACGCTCTTGGGTTAATTCTGCCTCGATTAAATCCTTTTCACCGCTGCGCTGCAGTTCCACGCGAACCAAGGGGCCTATCGCATGCACGTAACTCACCACGGCGGTAAAGCCGGCTTGATTTTTACGTGGCTGTTTTTCTATCTCAATATCGTGGGGGCGAACAAAAGCCAAGCCTTCGCTGTTTTGTGTTGTCTGATGGTTGGCCAGCTTCAGTTCTAAGTTGCCAATTTTGGCCTCGCCCTCGTGCACGTGGCTGTTAAATTGATTCACGTTACCTAAGAACTGGTAGACAAAAGGCGAGACCGGGTTGTCATAGACGTCTTGTGGCGAACCCACTTGCTCAATCTTGCCTTTGTTAATCACGACTACTCGGTCTGCCACTTCCAACGCCTCTTCTTGATCGTGCGTCACGAAGATGCTGGTGATGTGCAGTTCGTCATGCAGGCGGCGTAACCAACGGCGTAACTCCTTGCGCACTTTGGCATCCAATGCACCAAACGGCTCATCCAACAACAACACCTTAGGTTCCACTGCCAATGCACGCGCCAAGGCAATGCGTTGGCGTTGTCCGCCAGACAATTGAGGTGGGTAGCGGTCTGCCAGCCAATCCAGTTGCACCAATTCCAACAGCTCGTGCACGCGGCGTTTGATTTCTGCATCCGATGGCCGCGTCTCTTTTGGACGCACCCTTAAGCCAAAGGCGACGTTTTCAAATACCGTCATGTGCCTAAATAAGGCGTAATGTTGAAACACAAAGCCCACTTCCCGTTCACGCACTTCGCGTGCGGTGGCATCGGCGCCGTAAAATAAAATGCTGCCGGCATCCGGCGTTTCCAAGCCTGCAATGATGCGCAGTAAGGTGGTTTTGCCACAACCTGATGGGCCAAGCAAAGCGACCAATTCGCCACTGGGCACATCCAAGCTAACGTCGTTTAATGCGCTAAAGCTACCAAAGTTTTTCCGAATATTTCTGACTTCTATGCTCATGGGTTGATTCCAATTAATGAATGAGTGTCTAGCTAAAATTTTGTTCGTTATGCATTGCGCTGCGTGCCGATTGCCATTCGACTAAGGACTTTAAGACCAAGGTCACCAAGGCCAAGATGGCCAATAACGAGGCCACTGCAAAGGCCGCTGCGTAGTTGTATTCGTTGTATAAAATTTCCACGTGCAAGGGCATGGTGTTGGTCATGCCGCGGATGTGGCCAGACACCACCGACACGGCGCCAAACTCACCCATGGCACGGGCGTTGGTTAAGATCACGCCATACAGCAACCCCCATTTCACATTGGGTAAGGTAATGCGCCACAAGATCTGCCAGCCGGATGCCCCTAGCACCAAGCCCGCTTCTTCTTCCTCTTTGCCTTGTGCTTGCATCAGCGGGATCAATTCACGCGCCACAAACGGGAAGGTGACAAAGATGGTGGCCAAGACGATGCCGGGAATGGCGAAGATGACCTTGATGTCGTTGTCTATTAATGACGAGCCTACCCAGCCTTGCAAGCCGAATATCAACACGTAAATTAAGCCGGCAATCACCGGCGATACCGCAAACGGGAGATCGATCAAAGTGATGAGTATGCTTTTGCCTTTAAACTCAAACTTGGCTATGGCCCAAGCCGCCGCCACACCAAAGACTAAGTTGAGTGGCACGGCGATGCTGGCTGCAATCAAAGTCAGCTTAATGGAAGACAAGGCATCGGGATCGATTAAGGCGGCTAAGTAGGCATCAAAGCCTTTGCGCAGACCTTCGGTAAACACCGCCACCAAAGGCACAATCAAAAATAACGTTAAAAATGCCAACATGATGGCAATGAACGACCAGCGCACCCAAGCCGCTTCAGAAGTGGCGCGACTGCGTGCCACTTTGGCTTGGTAACTGCTATATTGGGTGGGGACTTTGATGGACATAAATTAACCTAATGAATAAGCGTGGTAGTAGTTACAGTGCGGAGCCGTTGCGGCGGCTTAGCCACCATTGCAAGCCGTTAATGGCAAACAACAAGACGAATGAAATGACTAACATGACCACCGCTACTGCCGTGGCACCAGCGTAATCGTATTGCTCCAACTTGGTAATGATGATTAAGGGGGTGATCTCTGACACCATGGGCATGTTGCCGGCAATGAAAATCACCGAGCCGTACTCGCCGATTGCGCGTGCAAAGGCTAAGGCAAAGCCAGTTAGCAGGGCAGGCCAAACTGCCGGAAAAATGATTTTATAGAAAGTTTGCCAGCGGTTTGCGCCTAAGCTGGCGGCCGCTTCTTCGGTTTCTGCTTCCAGATCTTCCAGCACCGGTTGCACGGTGCGCACCACAAAGGGCAACCCGATAAAGGTTAAAGCCACCACCACGCCCAGCGGGGTAAAAGCCACTTTTATGCCGTGCGGTTCTAACCATGAACCTATCCAGCCGTTGTTGGAATAAACCGCTGTCAATGCGATGCCGGCCACGGCGGTCGGGAGAGCAAAAGGTAAATCGACCAAGGCGTCAATAATCTTTTTGCCAGGAAAGGTGTAACGCACCAACACCCAAGCGGTGAGCAAGCCAAACACGGCGTTGATTAACGCCGCAATAAATGAGGCGCCAAAGGTCAGCTTGTAAGAAGCCACCACTCTTGGCGTGCTGACCACTGCCCAAAACTCATTTAAGCTTAATTCCGTGGTTTTGATAAAAGCCGCCGATAGCGGGATCAGCACGATTAAGCTGAGATAAAAGATCGTGTAACCAAGAGACAGGTTGAATCCTGGCAGTACATTTTTCCTTGTGGTCATGCTCTTTCCTATTTGAAGTGGCTGCCGTAATGAATAAAAACGACAGCCCCTATAGCATTAATGAATGTTTTATAAATTGTTACTTTTGGTAGATCTGATCAAAGGTCCCGCCGTCAGAGAAGTGGGCTTTTTGGGCTTTTTGCCAGCCACCAAATTCCTCATCAATTTTCACTAAATTTACTTTAGGAAATTGCGCTTCGTATTTTTTCGCCACCGAGGCTAACGTTGGGCGGTAGTAATTTTTGGCCGCTATTTCTTGGCCTTCCTCGGTATAAAGGTACTCTAAATAGGCTTTAGCAACGGCTTCGGTGCCGTGTTTTTTAGCAAATTTATCCACTACCGTAACCGGTGGTTCAGCCAAGATGGATAAGGAAGGCACAACAATCTCAAATTTGCCTACGCCTAATTCTTTTTGTGCTAGGAAAGCTTCGTTTTCCCATGCAAGCAACACATCCCCAATGCCGCGCTCAACAAAAGTGGTGGTGGATCCACGGGCGCCGGTGTCCAAGACAGGCACGTTTTTAAAGAGCTTGCTGACGAATTCTTTGGTTTTCGCTTCATCGCCGCCGTTTTGTTTTTTTGCATAGGCCCAGGCTGCTAAATAATTCCAGCGAGCGCCACCCGATGTTTTTGGGTTAGGGGTGATAACCGAAACGCCGGTTTTAGTTAAATCATTCCAATCCTTGATGCCTTTTGGGTTGCCTTTTCTTACCAAAAATACAATGGTCGAGGTGTAAGGTGAGCTGTTATGCGCCAGTCGTGCTTGCCAGTCTTTAGGAATCAATCGGCCTTTGCTGGATATTTCATCGATATCGTAGGACAAGGCTAAGGTAACTACATCGGCACTAAGGCCGTCTATAACGGATCGCGCTTGCTTGCCTGAACCACCGTGCGATTGTTTAATGCTTAATTTGTCGCCTGTTTTAGCCTGCCAATGCTTAGCAAAGGCTTCATTAAAGTCTTGGTAAAGCTCACGTGTGGGGTCGTAAGATACATTGAGTAGGCTTATTTCTGCGGCAGTCGCACCAAGCGGGATTAACAAGCTAGCAAGCAGCCATGCTTTTTTAACGGTTTTTGTAAATGTCATGATTTTTCCTTAATAAATATTGAATGGGCTTAAAAACCCAATACGGTTAATTCGGTGTATAAAAACTGTGAATTTGCGTCACGGTTCGATTGGCCAGCAATTCGGCGGGACGTCGTTTTCACGAAGTCGCCAGCCCAAAAGTAGGCATAACCCAGGTTAAGTGATGCGTATTGGTTGATAGGAAAGCGCACGCGTAAATCGTATTCTTTACCTAAATCTTTACCGGATGCGCCTGTTTTATCTTGCAAGTTTGCCCCGGCATTCCATCTATCCTTTGCGCTGTCTAGGTGGTACCAACTGAAGCCGGTATCAACTTTGACGTTGTCTAAAAAGCTGACGTTGGGTTCAAACTCAACACGCACTTTCGGCGAACGAATGTTTTCCATTTGAATGTAATCGTCGTTGGACCAAGGACGAGCAAAGCCAAACAAGCGTTCAAAGCGTTGGTTGCCTGTGTTGTCATCATTATTTTTGTCGCCACTGGCTACGCCGTAAAATGCGCTAAAGCGTGGCTTCCATGGGTGTTTAAACGAATAGCCTACCTCTGCGTTGTAAGCATGGGCGTCATGGTCTAACTCAGCTTGCAATACGCCGCTGCTATTTTTACGCTGTTGGTGCCCCCATTGCTTGAGGTAGCTGGCATCAAAATCCCATTGTGTTTTTGGAATTTGACCGTAGGCTCTGAGGCCGGCGGTATGGATTTCGCGGTCAATTTTAGCGGTGGCGGCTGCAGCCTTACCATTTGAGTCGTATTGAACCTTGCTGCCATCTTGTTTAAGCAGAAAATAAGACGGCTCAAAAGTCACCACATCGGACCAGCCGCGGTAATTAAAAATAGAACCGTAAAAGTGTTGGGAATCATCGGCTTTATCAATGCTGTTGGTAAAGCGTTGCACTGGCTTAACGGCAAACAATTCAAGCTGCCAATCATTTTTCTTGTCGCCAATGTTGGATCTTACGCCTTCAAATGTGTTGGTGGTGTTGCGCCATTCGTTTCGTGCAATTAGTCGACGATCGCCTGCTTCCCAGGCATGTCGACCGGCGCGTATCCAAATGGGTCGCTCGTTGCCAAGTCCATCCTTACCTAAAAAAGTTTGTTTAAAATTAAGCTCGGCATAGGCCTGCAATATATCGGCTTGGTTGACATCGCGGGTATCGTATTGGCGCGTGTAGTCACCAAAACTACGCCCTGAATCTTGAACCTCAAGCGCAAACCTTAGGGGATCCATTATGTTTTTAATGCCCACATAGGCGCGGGTTCTAAGCAACAATGGCTCATCAACGCGCTGATCAGAGCGTCTAAAATCGTTATCACGAATCTCTTGGCGCGCACGAAACTCCAAACCCAAATCCAGCCAATCGGTATCAGCAAAGCTGTCGTAATCTTTGAGCCAGGTTTTATTGGCT
>JBEDKJ010000088.1:0-6798 GCA_041172285.1 Pseudomonadota bacterium | reverse complement strand
CAGGCCGGTCTCTGGCAATTTACCGGTCGGCACCATGATGTCGCCTCGTCCTTGCACGCCATTACGCTCGGCTTTAGCCAACTGCGCACGCAGGCTTGTCAGGTTCTGCTGCAGTTTTTGGTAGTCGGGGTTTTGAGGGGTGGCGAAGCTGCCCATGGACTGCAACTTAACCTCGGCGGCCGTTACCTGGGCACGCAAGTTAGATGCCGCCATGATGATGGCTTGCCCTTGCGCTTCAGGCTGAATTAAGCCGGTACGTTCTTGGGTTTGCTTAAAGCCCACCTCTGCCGCCGCTAGGTTGTCACGGGTCATTTTTAATTGGGTCTCAAAGAACAGGCGCTTGCGTGAGGCCTCGGTCACCGCGAGTGTGTTGTTGAGCTTGTCCAACTCCTCCACGTAGGCATTGGCGACGCTGGCGGCAAATTTGGGGTCCTTGTCTGAAAACTCGATGGTGATAAAGCCGTCTTTACCCGCAGCAATAGCTGTCGCACCGGCTAATGCAGCTCGTGTGGCCTCCATGGTTTTGGCTTCAAACTTTTGCTTTAAATTAAAGCGGGCGATCATTTTATCGGCGACGGTGCGGCTTTTAAGCATGCCAATGTGCAGGTCGTTTGGGCTCTTGATGCCAGCGGCCCCGCCGGCCAGGCCGGCCAAGCCACCCAATGATCCAAGTAGCATGCTGGCAGTGGACTGCCCCTGCTGCGGTGGCAAGATCACGGTCTTGGCGGTGTAAACATTGGGCATGATTAGGGAAATCGCCACCGCCAAAATGGCCACGGACCCGGTGAGCTTTATAATAAAGCGGTTGTGCTTGGCTATAACAAGAAGCAAGTCCATCAGGTTGATTTCATCGTCGTCTTGGGCCGCGCGGTTATCGGGTGTTGGGGTATCTTGATTTTGCATGGGTTAGCTACTCGTTAAAACAAGCCGATGACGTTCATGCTGGCCACACCAATGGCGAATTGGTAAAAGATTTGCGTCCAATCCCTTAAGTCTTTGGTGAGGTTGTAGCGCTCTAACTTCTCTGGGACGACAATGGTGTCACCCGGCATGGCCTTGCGGCTGTTTAAGCTGCCTTCACCAAAGATAAAACTGCCTTGGCGCTTGCTAAACACGGTGCCGTCAGCACGAATCAAGTAGACCTCGCTGTCGTCACCGTCACGCGTGGGGCCGCCGGCACGGTTAAGGTAATCGCTAACCGTTTGGCCTTTTTTATAGATGAAGGCGTTTTGGTTATACACCGTGCCCATGACGCTGACGGTCGATGGCACGGAGGGAATAAATAGTCTATCGCCGTCTTCTAGTACTAATTCAGGTAGGTTTTTTAACTCCACGGCGTATTCGGGCATCTCTAACACGATGCGGCCGGTGGCTTTGACTTTCTTCATTTTCTCAATGAGCGCTGCTTGTGCAACACTTTCAGCCAGAGCCGTGTCAGCCGCTTCCTTAGACAAGGCCGCTGAGGAACGCCTTGTTGCAGAACGCTGCACCTCGGACTCCATTTGTACCAACATGTCGTCTAAGCGTTTTTGTTGCGTTTTACGGGTCGCTTCGCGGGTAAATTCGCTACCAATTAAATACGCTTGTGGCGACAGCCCCCCTATACGCTCAACCAGCTGGCGCAAGGTTTCGCCCGGCAAAGTTTGGTAGAGGCCTGGGTTAGCCAATTCGCCCTCTAAAATCACGTAACTACTGCGTTTGGCAATGGGCGCTTGGATGTCCTCTTTAGAGAACAGGGTCACCACGTCCCCAGGCTGCAAGACGACATTGTGTTCTGCATCGCCTTGCATGGCCTTGGCCAAATTAAACGGGATGAGTTTGGTGGTCAGTTCTTTTCTGTCCAAACGCTCGACCGCGGCGTAATCCCAATTGATTTCGGCCACCTTAGCTTGCACCTGATTGCGCAAGGCGGAAACATCGGCATCCGCCGATAATTTGTCGAACATGGTTTGGTTTTGGTTTTGGTTTTGGTTTTGGTTTTGGTTTTGGTTTTGGTTTTGGTTTTGGTTTTGGTTTTGGTTTTGCTTAAACCAGGCTTTATTGTTAATTTCCGTGGCTTGATTTTTCTTGAACCAAGCCTTGTCATTCGTTTGTGTGGCTTGGTTTTGTTTTACCCAATAGCTGTCGGTCAACAAAGCGGCGCGGTTAGGAATGATGTCGGTAATGCGCAAGCCTTCTTTCCATGCGTGTCGACCGGCATGCAAGCCGGCTACGTTGCCACGCAAGGTGACGGCATTTTCAAAACTGGCGGAGATAGGACGCACGGTCACCAAATCACCGTCTTGCAAAAGTTTGGCTAGGCCGGTGCTGTCCAATTGAAACTCGTCCATTTTACGGATTTCGCGTTTGTGTATGCGCTCTACGCGGACATTTTGGCCCGCGGCTACGTTGGTTAAGCCACCGGCTAAATTAAGCAAGCTGGCCAAGGTTTCTTGGTCTTTTAATTCAAAAATCGCCGGCGTGTTAACGCTGCCGGCCACGGCCGCCATGGCGCCTATGCTAGGGATGTAAATCACGTCACCGGAGAGCAGTTGTACGTCTTTGGATTTATCGCCCTTGAGCAATAAATCGTACATATCAAATTCCGTCACGATTTTGCCGCTGCGTTTTAATTGGATGCGGCGCATCGAACCCTTAGCGGATGGGCCGCCAGACGCAAACACCGCATTTACCAAGGTGCTCAATGAACTCACGGTGTAATTGCCTGGGCGTGCAGCTTGCCCGACCACGAACACTTGGATGGAACGCAATTTGCCTAAGGAGACATCTATCTCAAAATTCTTAAACAGCTTGCCTATGGCGGCTTTTAAGTGGGCATTCAAGTTTTGGTAGCGCACGCCAACCACACTTAATTGGCCCACCTTGGGCAGATTGATCATGCCGTTACGGTCCACCACCACGCGCTGATCGGCTTCCACCTGCCCCCAGATGTGCACCAACAACTCGTCGCCAGGGCCTATGGTGTAGTCTGGGGTGACGGGGATGTTGTTAACGGGGGAAAAGGTATCAGGGGCTTTACGGAACAATTCGTAGCCGTACATAGGCAAAGCGGCCCCTAAAGATTGCGATACAAAATCTTGGAACTCACTCTTAAATTGGGCGGGGTCGGGCGCGGCCACTCGGTCTTGCACTGCCGGCTCTTGCATGGACTTTGCTTTAGTACGCAACCTATCCGCAGAATCCAAATTGGTCAGCCCTCCCGCTTCAGTCTGAGCGGCAGAATCTTGCGCGTCGGCTTCATTAGGCATGGCGCTAAATAGGGAAGGCGACATGACTAAGCCATTGGCGTTGGGGTTGGCGTAGGGCAAGTTAGTGTCTGCGTTGACAGCGAATGCCGCCAAAGCAAAACACACCATCAAAAAGTAGCCTAAACTTTTTTTACCTAAACTATTCATGCCCAGCACTCTTAAGTTAATTTGCGCTGATTCTATCAGAAAAAACCATTCTCGCTAAACCGTCAGCAAGGTGCTCATGAGCTGCAGGCAAAGGCAGGCTGACAGGCATTCGCTCAAGGCTCAGTCCTTATCATTTTGATAATCTTATTCATTAAATATTTAATTTAAACTAAAATACCCATCTATTTATCAGGGTATTCCTGATTCTTAAATGTTAGGATTTCCTTCATCGTGCTAAGTACAAAAAATAGAATTTCACGTTACGTTTTACTTGCAAGCATCCTCGTGGTTGCGGCCTTAGCATGGTTTTTTCGCCCGGTGCCGCATTACGCTTATTTAAGCTTAAGCACCCCGGCACAAGTTCAAATCGATTACTTATGGCAGGCCGACATCAGCCAAGCAATTTGCCAAGAAAAACTGGTGGGCTTGGACGAATTGGTGCGCGCCGATTGCTCGGATTGCACCCTCAACAAGCAAGAGTGCTTAAGCACGCTCAACGAAGAGCAACTCGCTTTATTCAAAAATTCACCACTGCCGTTGCCGTCCATACGCTTACGCAATGGCATCGTCACCTATCAATCCACTGACCCACAGTTGGCACTAGAAGCTTGCTTAAACGCGCAAAATTCGCCAACAAATTTAGGTCACAAACTATACTGCTTGCCAAGCCACAGCACGCCATCGGCTAATGCCGCCAAGCCATACGGGTTTTGGTTAACGCTCATTGAAGCCAGCGTAAGCTTGCTCGTCATAGGATTAATCAGTTGGTTCCTTTGCTATTTAATCTTGCGCTACGAGCACTTGCACGAGCATTTTAGCCAAGACCACGCGCAATCGGGACCGCAAAAGTTTCACACGCACGCCACGCCACGCGTGGGTGGCATTGCCATCTACGCAGCTTTATTAGCAGGTTTAGCCCTGGAAAACCTGTTGCACAGTGGCGCTCAATACAACCATAGCGCTTATTTGTTTTTTGTACTGGCCTCTACACCGGTATTTTTCGGCGGCATCATCGAGGACGTAACTAAAAATGTAGGGGTGGCTCACCGCTTGCTATTTTCCATGCTGTCTGCCGCTTTAGCCATATGGCTGTTGGGCGCCGTGATTGATCGCACGGACATTCCATATTTAGACATGGCATTGGTATGGGTGCCCGTTGCCATAGCATTTACGGTACTCAGCATCAGTGGCGTTTGCAACGCCATGAACATCATCGATGGCTACAATGGCTTGTCGGCTGGCTACGCCATGACTGCGCTTCTTGCCATCATCGCGATCGCCTTCCAGCTTAATGATCACTTGATCCTTAGTTTAGCGGTTACCTTACTGGCTGGCCTGCTGGGCTTTTTATGTTGGAATTGGCCCAAAGGAAAAATTTTTATGGGCGACGGTGGCGCTTATTTAGTGGGCTTTAGCTTGGCAGAGCTTTGTATCATGTTGTTGTACCGGAATGAAAGCGTGTCACCCTGGTTTACTGCCAGCATCATGGCTTACCCGATTTTTGAAACGCTGTTCTCCATCTACAGACGTATCTTTTGGAATAAAGCAGAAACAGGGCAACCCGATGCCGAGCATCTTCACCATTTAATTTTCAAAAAAGTGGTGCTTAAAGGCAAAGCCGTTACCCCCGAGTCACTGACGAATCACAACAGCTGTGTGGCAGTCTACGTTTGGGCGCCGGCAGCCATGGTGGCCACCGTCGCTGTGCTTTTTTGGCAATCGACGGCCGTTTTAATGCCATTAACCCTGATGGGCTGCGTGGCCTACGTGCTGATCTACCGCAAACTGGTGTCTTCGGCAAGTTAATGCAATACGGCAGATTAGCCCACATGCGCTGCTCCTTTGGGATTAAACCATTGCTACTCGCGGCCATACTGTGCATGCCAACGCTGGCCATGGCCGATGAGGACTACACCTTTCCCTTAGGGCCGAATCACACGCCAACCAAATTAAACATGAGCGCCAAACTGGCGCATCCTCCGGCATACAACGTCGCGCAATCCAATGAAAATTTAATCAAGCCCAGCCTAAGCGCATTGCGCTTGACTTACGAATCTCTCAACCTTCCCGGTGGGGAAAACATGGGCATGCTAGGTCACGACTACCTAATCAGTGTTAACGAAAACTTGCGCGTGGGCGTGGGTGCTTACGGCGCGGTGCAAGGCAACCGCGGCGGTTTCATCACACTCGGCGTTGAAGGCGAATTGCAACAACGCATCAGCGAAAATCTGCTCAGCCATGCTGGCTTCTTTGTTGGTGCGGGCGGCGGCCACGGCAGCAATGCGCTCAGCGGCGGCGGTTTGATGTTGCGCGGCGACCTTGGCCTCACCTACGAAACCCATGGTTACGGCAACCTAGCCTTAGGCGTTAGCCACGTGCGCTTTCCGAACGGGGACATCAGCAGCACCCAACCTTATGTGCAATACGAATACCCTTTTCACAGCTTACTTGGTGCTGGCTGGTTAAGCGCGCCCAAAAAGGAAAGCGGCATCAGGCTGGATCCGGTGCAAGCCAATGAGCGTGAGTTTTCCTTGGTGGGCCGCCATTATCAATTCCCCTCTTCCGCCAAACGCTCGGATGGCCAAGCGCAAAACAGCAGCATGCAATTGCTTGGAGTGGAATGGCTGTCCTACTTAGACGATCATTGGTTTCTTAAAGCCGAAGCCGAGGGCGCCATGGGTGGCAACAACAACGGCTACATGCAAGTTTTATTGGGCGGTGGCTTGCGCTTACCCATTACCCGCTCCACCAGCATGAAGATGCATGCAGCCGCTGGCCCAGCCGGCGGCGGCGGTGCGGACGTGGGCGGTGGTTTGTTGTTGGACGCGGGCTTAGGCTTGCAACAACAAATCAGTCGCAATCTAGCGATGGAATTGTCAGCCGGCGCAGTTAAGGCGCCATCGCACAGTTTTGAAGCGATGAGCATAGCCATGAAACTCAATTACCAATTTGGCCTGCCCAATGTTGGCGCCGATCCGGTTTCTTGGTATGGCTTGGGCGAATTCGACACCACGCCGCTGCGCGTACGCTTTAGCAACCAAACCTACTTTAAGGCCGATGAACGCTGGCGCAATGGCGATGTGAACCAAGAGGTGAGCAACTTGGGTGTGCAGGTGGACTATTTCTTATCCGACAATTGGTTTTTAACGGGCCAAGGTTTGGCCGCTTATGCCGGCGATGCGGGCGCTTACATGGTGGGTGAAGTGGGCTTAGGTGGCGTTTGGAATGCCACGCCAAATTGGTTTATTGAAGGCGAGGCCTTGTTCGGGGCCGCTGGCGGTGGCGGCTTGGCAGTGGGCAGTGGCATGGTCGCGCAAGCAAACGCATCAGTTGGCTACCGCATCAATAAAGCGCTGTCTGTCATGGCCACCGCTGGTCACATCGCAGCCTTGCAGGGCGACTT
>JBEDKJ010000087.1:0-33222 GCA_041172285.1 Pseudomonadota bacterium | reverse complement strand
CAGCAAAGCTTGTTGCCGTTCCACATTTAAACTATTGATGCAGCCCTTATGCGGGCTTAAGCGTTGGTCTAGGCTAGTGAAAACAGCGTGGTAACTTTTGGCTGAATCGAGCAAGGGTAACCAAAGCGTCATAAGCAAACTCCATGCAAAGGTCATGCCTACCGCCCAATTACTTACGGTGGATTTGTTGGTTTGTCTGGCGCGTATGCAAACAAACAGCCAAATTGCCGTGACCAGCAGTGCAATGATAAAAGCCAACCAATTAAAAGTTAATTGTTCGGCACCCGACAAGAACACCATGCGTTGCTTGAGTTTAATTGGGTAGCCAGTCAGCATGGCCAGCCAGCCCAGCCAAATAAGGCCGCCAATTAAGCCGAATAAAAGCACACCAAACCAGTTTAAAGCCGCAGCCATGCCGCGTTTTAGGTGCTCAACGCTGCCAGCGGCCAGTGCCGTTAATGGCAGCAGTAGCGTTAGGGCATTAATGTCTTTGGCCGAGGCCATGAGGCCTAAGAAAAAAACATGGCATGCAAAAAACACCAGTATCAGTTGCATGGGTCCAAGTACATGCACGCGTTGCCTATAGTGCCATAGGCCTAATAAGGCTAAGGGCAATGCCGGCCACGCATACCAAATTAAAATGCGTAAGAAATACAGGTGATTGCTCTGATTAAAGCCGTTTAAATGCGCATTCCACCAAGCATGAAATAAATCGCTGTGTTGTTGATGCAACAGAATTAACCACAATGCGATCGGCAGGCTGGCGAGTAATAGCGCGCTGAATAAGGTTTTGACGAAGCTAGGTGTGCGCCAAGCTTTAAAAATTAACATCAACAACAAAGCGCTGCTGATTAAGGGTAAGGTACTCATTAGGCCGTAAGAAAGGTAGCCTAAGGACAAGGCGCTAGCCAACAACATACTGCTAAGCTTGGGTCGCCGTCTAGCCAGTGACAGTGCATAAAACCCCAGCGCACTGGCCGTTAAGCCAGCTATTTCAACCGACAAGCTGTGCGCGCTGACCACCAAGCCTATGCTGCCTAGCATGATCAAGGTGGCATGGCGACCTGCCCCATTGCCCCATAATTCCTTACCGCTCATGCCCACCATCAGCAACATCAAGGACAGCCATAGCGCGTTGATCAATCTTGCCCCATCGTGCATGGTTAGCCAGGGAGAGAGGGTGTAGGCACTTGCTGCGGCGCTAAGGTAATAAAGCGGCGGGTTTTCTAGTGTTGTGCCATCGCTAGTTAAGGGTGCCAGCCATATGCCTTTATCGAATAGCATTTTAACGACATTGATGCCGGTGGATTCCAGCGGTTTCCATGGGGCGTGGCCAGTTAAGCCTAGTAGCACCCAAATGAAACATAAAACCAGCAATAATTGGATTTTCACGCTGTCGCCTAAGTGGGCGCGCGGGGTAGCCATATTGCCCTGCCAGTCGTGATCAAGTTGAAAGCGCATGCGGTTTTTGTAGCCTGTTTTCTGTCATTAGCGGCTTAATTTTAACCGATAGTGGCATTTCACCATAGGCTTATGCAAAAGGCTTGAGTTGCATTGTGGTCGCTTAGTTTAGGGCAATAAAAAAGGCAGCCTAAGCTGCCTGTTTTGGTATGCATTATTTACATTACATGCCGTATTTTTTACGGAATTTATCCACACGGCCAGCCGTGTCTAAAATCATTTGTTTACCAGTGTAAAACGGGTGAGATTTTGATGAAACTTCAATTTTTACAAGCGGGTATTCTTTACCGTCTGTCCATTTAATGGTGTCTTTTGCCGCTATGGTTGAGCGAGTCTTAAAGGTAAAGTCTGCGCCTATGTCTTGAAAAACAACGTCGCGGTATTCTGGGTGAATTCCATCTTTCATAGTAGTAACCTCAATTTTGCCGAACGATACGGCAACTTATTTTGTAAGAACCCGGCATTATATTTACATTTGCCTTGCTATGCAAGGATGGCTTGTAAATTAAAACGCCTTGGCGGTTTAGCCTCTGCGCATGCTGTCAAAGAAATCCGCATTATTTTTGGTGGCTTTAATCTTGTCGAGCAAGAATTCCATCGCTTCGATGTCGTCCATGGGGTAGAGCAGTTTACGTAAGACCCAAATTTTCTGAAGGACGTCTTTTTCGATGAGCAACTCTTCACGACGGGTGCCAGATTTGTTGACGTTGATGGCAGGGTACTGGCGTTTTTCAGCCATTTTGCGATCAAGATGGATTTCCATGTTGCCGGTACCTTTAAACTCCTCATAGATGACGTCATCCATGCGAGAGCCCGTGTCAACCAATGCGGTAGCAATAATGGTCAATGAGCCGCCTTCCTCAACGTTACGTGCGGCACCAAAAAACCGTTTAGGACGCTGCAGCGCATTGGCGTCCACACCGCCGGTTAATACTTTGCCTGATGATGGGATGACGGTGTTGTAAGCACGGGCTAAACGGGTAATGGAATCCAGTAAAATCACCACGTCTTTTTTATGCTCAACCAATCGTTTGGCTTTTTCCAGGACCATTTCAGCAACTTGCACGTGGCGGGTTGCGGGTTCATCAAAAGTGGAAGCCACCACTTCGCCTTTAACGGAGCGAGTCATTTCCGTCACTTCCTCAGGCCGCTCGTCAATCAGCAACACAATTAAAATTACATCGGGATGGTTGGCGGTAATGGCGTGAGCAATATTTTGCATCATCACCGTTTTACCACTTTTGGGGCTGGCCACCAGTAGGCCACGTTGACCGCGGCCTATTGGTGCGATCATGTCGATAACGCGGCTGGTAATGTTTTCCACACCCTTGATGTCGCGCTCTAAGGTGAGGGGTATGGTCGGGAATAAGGGGGTTAAGTTTTCAAATAAAATTTTATGCTTGGTGTTTTCCGGCGCTTCACCGTTAACCACATCGACCTTCACTAAGGCAAAATAGCGTTCACCGTCTTTAGGGATGCGAATTTCACCTTGTATGCTGTCGCCCGTATGCAAATTAAAGCGCCGAATTTGCGACGGTGAAACGTATATGTCGTCAGGACCAGCTAGGTAAGAGGTGTCCGGTGAGCGCAAAAAGCCAAAGCCATCTTGCAATACTTCCAGTGTGCCGTCGCCAAATATGCTTTCACCCTTTTTTGCCTTGTGTTTCAAAATGGCAAAAATCAAATCTTGTTTTCGCATGCGGCTGGCATTGTCGATTTCGTCGGCAATCGCCATGTCCACTAATTCGGTAACGGGAAGATGTTTAAGGTCGGATAAGTGCATGAAGGCTCACTAAAACAAGGGTAGTCTTGGGAAGGTTGAAGCTAGGGGTAGATGGATTTGAAAAGTGCTTGATTTGACGGGCTTAAATCAAGCACATTCTCAATAATGTGCACAGCGTAAAGGGTTTAAATGTTGCTGTCAATAAATGCAGTTAGTTGGGATTTAGATAGGGCGCCAACTTTGGTTGCTTCCACGTTACCATTTTTAAACAGCATTAGGGTAGGGATGCCGCGTATGCCGTATTTTGGCGGGGTCAATTGGTTGTCGTCTATGTTCAGTTTGCCCACTTTTAATCGGCCAGCGTATTCTTTAGAGATCTCATCCAAGATGGGTGCAATCATCTTGCAAGGGCCACACCATTCCGCCCAATAGTCGACTAAAACAGGAAGTTGCGACTGGAGCACGTCTTGCTCAAAACTCGCATCGTTAAGGTGTGTTATATGTTCACTCATGAAAACCTCGATTTGATTAATACTTTAGATGAATACGTATCGTAACGAAAAAAACCGTTTTAGTGAAGAGCCAAATGTAAAACGGATGCATTAAGGATGGCTGATTTTATTGCGGTGCAGCAATGCTGTTGCCGTGCTCGTCGACCACATTCAATTGATTCTCTTCAGCAAAATGCATGAGTTGCGCATAGCCTTCTGGGTTGACGGTTTTTAGTTTTAAATCCACCGCTAAGCAACGCACCCCATCCATTACCTTGGGTTTGAGGTAGGGCGAGTATTTTAATTTACGGTCCTCTCCAAACGAGGCATAACTGCTGCACATGCGATCCACCCAATCGCTAGGGCGAAAGGGTTTGCCGGCCCGCGTGTTGCTTTGTATGATAATTTCGCCTGTGGGAGTGCTTGGTTTTTGATTGCTGGTCATTAGGTTGCTTGCCAATATTAAATTAAGGTCAGTTGACTAGGCAGTTAATTAAGCCTGTTCTTAGGGTTGGTACTCAAATAACTTCACTACTTTACGAACGCCATTGGTGTTGCTGGCTATTTCAGCTGCGGCATCGGCTTCAGACTTCGTTACGATGCCCAATAAGTAAACCACATTATTTTCGGTAACGACTTTGACGTAGTTGGCAGAAAATTTATTTTCCGTTACGAATTGCGTTTTTACCTTAGTGGTTAAATAAGCGTCGTTACTGCGTGAGCTGATAGTCGATTTTTCGCCCACAACAATTTCATTGGTGATGCCACGAATATTGGTAATGGTTTTAATCATGGTTTCGGCTTTGCTTTTCGCTTCAAGGCTTGGCGCTTCACCCGTTAACAAGACGTTACGGTTATAGCTGGTGACATTGACATGCGCGGTTGAGCCTAAGTTCGTTTCTATCATCTTCAGTGCTTTTAATTCGATGTTTTCGTCTTCTACGTATATGCCTGAGGTGCGCCTGTCGCTAGCCATGGCGCCACCAGCCGCTGCGCCACCAACGACTACCGGGACGCAGGCGCTGAGTTGACCGATCAATACTAAGGACAAGAAAAGCTTCAGGGCAATATTTTGAGTGTTTAACAGCATGGTTGACTCCTTGAAATGTATGGGCAATTAGATGGGCGCATCAATTTTGCGAATGATACGCTTTTTATGTGTCAAATGCATTACGTAACCACACTAAGTTTGCCAGCTCGGCTTTGTCCATCAGGATAGCGTCGAAGCGACAAGCCGCATCGCCATGGGCTTGCAAATAATGCAAAGCGGTGCGCGTGAGTTTTAATTGTTTTTGTTTGGTAATGCTACTGCCGGCAGTACCGAAACCTAGGCTGGTTCTAAGCCTTACCTCTATGAACACCAGGGTATTTTTATCTTGCATGATTAAATCTATCTCACCAAATCGGCAATGGTAATTCCTGACCAGCAGTTTCAGGCCTTGTTCGATCAGATAGCTGGCCGCCAAGTTTTCTGCAAGCAAGCCCGGATTGTTTTGATTGATTTTCATAGGCGTTAGCGCTGCTTGGCGTTAAACTTTAGTTATGAGTGACATGACGAAAAATAAGCTGGGTACATTATATGTGGTGGCCACGCCTATCGGGAATTTAAGTGATATCACCTTGCGGGCATTGGACACTTTAAAAAGTGTCGATGCCATTGCGGCCGAGGACACCCGCCATACGGCAGGATTGTTAGGGCATTTTGCCATCAGTAAAAAACTCATAGCCGTGCATGAGCATAATGAGCATCAGTCCGCTGCCAAGTTGTTATTGCAATTGCAAGCCGGTGACAACGTTGCGCTGGTAACGGATGCGGGTACCCCTGGCATCAGCGACCCTGGGGCAGTTGTGGTAAATTATTTACGCCAAGCCGGCATCAAGGTTGTGCCTATCCCTGGGGTGAGCGCGGTGGTAACGGCTTTATCGGTGAGTGGCATTGTTCAGAATGGTTTTTTCTTCCATGGGTTTTTGCCGGCCAGTGGGGCGGCTAGGCGCCAGGTGCTTGAGGGCTTAAAAAGTCAGACTGTGACCTTGGTTTTTTACGAGGCGCCGCATCGAATAGTCGCTAGCCTCGCCGATATGTCACAAGTACTCGGGGCGGATAGGCGCGTTACCATCGCCCGCGAATTGACCAAAACCTTTGAGACTGTCCACACTTGCCTTTTATCCGATGTGCAAGCTTGGTTGAAGGCCGATGTCAATCAGCAGCGTGGTGAGTTTGTTATCTTGGTGGAGGCGCCACTTTTAAAGAATCAAGAAGAAATATCCGAGCAAACGGCGCGCATGTTAACATTGCTGCTGGCCGAATTGCCCTTAAAGCAGGCGGTAAAACTGGCTGCCGACATCAGCCGAGAGAAGAAAAATAGTTTGTACGATTTGGCCTTGCAATTCAAACAATCTGAACCCTAATTATTGCCATAATTCCATGACAACCATTAATACATTGACGATTACTCAACCCGACGATTGGCATTTGCATTTGCGCGACGGCGAGGCCTTAAAGGCTGTTTTACCTGACAGCGCTCGCCAGTTTGCTAGAGCCATCGTTATGCCTAATTTGCGGCCTCCAGTGAGCACCACGGCCTTGGCTGTTGCCTACCGGCAACGTATCTTAGCAGCGCTGCCTAGCGACCTTAATTTTGAGCCGCTGATGACCTTGTATCTGACCGATAACACCCGCGTAGAAGAGATTAGGACGGCGGTGGCCAGCGGCATGGTGCATGGCGTGAAATTTTACCCAGCCGGAGCAACCACCAACAGCGATTCAGGGGTCACGGATTTGGCGCGCTGCAAACTCGCTTTGGCTGAGATGGAAAGACTGGGCTTGCCCTTGTTGTTGCATGCGGAAGTAACGGACACGCAGGTGGATGTGTTTGATAGGGAGCGTGTATTTATTGAGCGGCATATGGTCAACATTATTAAAGACTTCCCAGCACTGAAAGTGGTGTTTGAGCACATCACGACCAAGGATGCGGCCGATTTTGTATTGCAGTCGCCGTCCAATGTGGCGGCCACTATTACCGCTCACCATTTATTAATGAACCGCAATGATATGTTTGTTGGTGGCATACAGCCGCATCATTATTGCTTGCCCATATTAAAACGTGAGGAGCATCGTCAAGCTTTGCTGCGTGCCGCTACGTCTGGCAATGCTAAGTTTTTCTTGGGTACCGACAGCGCGCCGCATGCTAAGCACACCAAAGAGGCTGCCTGCGGTTGTGCGGGCATGTATACGGCTCACGCTGCCATGGAATTGTATGCCGAGGCTTTTGATGCTGTGGGTGCATTGGATAAATTGGAAGGGTTCGCCAGTTTTTACGGAGCGGATTTCTATGGTTTGCCTCGTAACACGGGTCGCATTCAGTTGCATAGGCAAAATTGGACGGTACCAGCCAGCCTGCCTTTTGCCGGTGACAGCCTCATTCCATTAAGGGCTGGGCAGACTATTGCATGGAAAATGCAATCGCTTTAAGCAGGTATTTGTCCCTTCTGCCGTGTTAAACTAATCATGAAGCTGGCTAGACAGTCGCCGTTCACATTTAACTTGCTGGTTTACTGGCATGGTTAAATGGGGAAGCCCCTTGCGGGCTTTCTTAGTGAAGGGAGGAAAGTCCGGGCTGCACAGAGCGAGATGACGGCTAACGGCCGTCCGTCGAAACCTTCAAAGGCGCAAGCCTTGAAACATAAGGCGCGGAATAGGGCCACAGAGACGAGCGTATTAAGTTACGGTGAAACGCGGCAACCTCCATCTGCAGCAAGACCAAATAGGCTGGCATTTTTACGTAAGTAAATAAGGCGTGGTTCGCGCTGCCAGCGGGTAGGTTGCTTGAGCGCACAAGTAATTGTGCGCCTAGATGAATGACTGTCAGCTTTAGTAATAAAGTCTACAAAACCCGGCTTATCGGCCAGCTTCACTTCTTTTATTCACTGCCTATGGCTAGACGCGGCAGCAAGTCTGATCTCTTAGTTCACCATTTTGTTTTATAGGCCACCACTTCATTTTGGTGGACTAAGAACAATTCAAATGCTTTCGGCATTATCCTCACAATCTACATTCATATAATTTCGTATGTTGTTCATTTATAACGATATTATTTTTATAGCAAAAACACGCTAAGTCATTGAGATATATAGAGAAAATAGCAAAAATGGCTTGCATTAGCCTTTTTTTTTATCTATAGTGCAACTTAGTGGGAAAAAGTGGGTTTATGTGGAGAATTGTTCCTTGCTAGCGATGTTTAAAAAATCATCTTCAAACATCATGACGCTAACTACTAAGGGTTGTTGCCGTTAGTAAGGGGTAATTCTCCACTATTTTGATTTCGCTTTATTGGTGTCGGACTGGCGCTTAAAGATTTGATTGGAAGATAGGACAACAGCAAAAATGTTTCGTGGTGCAACCTCATTAAGCTTGGATGCAAAAAACAGACTCGCGGTGCCAACCAAGCACCGTGAAGCCTTGCTGCATGAGTGTGGCGGCAATTTGGTGCTGACGGCCCACCCGCATCGCTGCCTGTTGCTTTACCCACAAGCTGCCTGGGAGCCGATACAAGAAAAAATGATGGCATTGTCCTCATTTGATAATCAATCGAGTGCGCTACAACGCTTGCTGGTTGGTTTTGCAGAAGATTTAAGTTTGGACAGCGCAGGGCGCTTGTTGGTGTCGCCGGTATTGCGAGACTTTGCGGGCTTAAGCAAAGAAGTGATGTTGGTGGGACAAGGTAGCCATTTTGAATTGTGGAACATGGAAGCCTGGCGCACTCAGTTAGCGCAAGTCATGCAAGGTGAGCAGTTTGCTATGCCAGCAGAGCTAGAGGGCTTCTCCCTGTGATTAAGGGCGTGCGCTCCACGCCCAACATAGCCTCATTGTCTCCAAATAAAGCGTCTGCAAATGACGCTTTATTATTGGTAAATCAAGCATTAGCTACGATGAACGAAAACCCAACCGGCCCTGCCAGCGGCGTGCATGTCACCGTTTTATTGGACGAAGCGGTGCAGGCCTTAGCGGTAAAGGCGGACGGCGTTTATGTGGATGGCACATTTGGTCGCGGGGGTCACAGCAGAAAAATTTTAGAAAAATTGGGGGAGCAAGGCCGCCTGATCGCGTTTGATAAAGACTTGCAAGCGATTGAGTCGAGCAAGGCTATTCAGGATAAGCGTTTTGTCATGGTGCACAGCCATTTTGCTGGCATGCAGGCCCACTTAGCTGAAATGGGCGTTCATCAGGTGGACGGCATTTTGTTGGATTTAGGCATTTCCTCACCGCAAATTGATGAGCCTGCCAGAGGCTTTAGTTTTAGATTTGATGCGCCATTAGACATGCGCATGGATCAGACCCGTGGTCAAACAGCGGCGGAATTTATCGCCACTGCAACAGAGCAACAATTAGCGGAGGTTATAAAAAATTATGGTGAAGAACGGTTTGCTAAGCAGATTGCAAGGGCGATTATTGCGGAGCGCAATGACGGGCGCCCCATCACCACTACAGGGCAGCTTACCAAGGTCGTGGCAAGCGCAGTCACGCGCTTTGAGCCCGGGCAGAACCCAGCCACGCGGACATTTCAAGCTTTACGGATTCACGTCAATCAAGAGCTTGAGGAGTTGTCGTTAACCATGCCTCAATGCTTGGCCCTATTGTCGCCGCAAGGCAGATTGGCAGTGATCAGCTTTCACTCGCTGGAAGACCGTATGGTGAAGCAATTTATACGCGATCAAGTCAATCGGGACGATTTGCCAGCGAACTTTCCGGTTCGAGCCGCCGATTTGCCGCAACCTAAATTAAGGGCCATAGGCAAAAGCATTAAGCCTAGCCAACAAGAAATTAAAGCCAACCCGCGTTCACGAAGTGCCGTGATGCGCGTGGCGGAAAGAACGGCGACAACATGACACGCTTAAATTTCATTCTATTTGCCGCTTTAATCCTGTCGTCCTTGGCCTTGGTGAAATCGCAGCATAAGGCGCGAAACCTTTACATAGAGTTAGAGCAAAGCAAGCGCGTGAGTACCCAATTGGAGCAGGAATATGGGCAGTTGCAGTTGGAGCAAAGCACCTGGGCCATGCACAGTCGGATTGAAAAAATAGCCGCCGAACAAATGCAAATGCAAGTGCCGGACGCGAAGCGTATTCAGGTTGTGCCTATGGCCGAGCTCTATGCCCTCAACCCTTTGCCGAATAATAAGGTGGCGCAATAATGGTCATGCGCATGCCTATAAAAAGTTCGGTGCGCACACCGGTCATCGTAAAATTACCGGCATTGCGTAGGCGCATTTTATTGGGCTTGGTGCTGGGTGGCTTTGCTATCTTATTGGGTCGCAGTGTGTACCTGCAAGGTATACACGATGAGTTTTATAAGGACAAAGGTAACGCGCGTTACAGCCGCAATTTAATTTTGACCTCGCAACGCGGCAAAATAACCGACAGAAACGGTCAATTGCTGGCTGTCAGCATGCCGGTTGAATCGGTTTGGGCCAGTCCGCCGGACGTGGTCTTGGACGCAGCAAAAACCAAGCAATTAGCAAATTTGCTGGGCATGCAGGAAGAGGTCATAAAAAGCAAGCTGGCCAATACCGAGCGCGGCTTTGTTTATTTGAAGCGCCGTATGTCGCCGGAAGATGCCGCTAAGGTCATGAAACTGGGCATACCGGGTATCGATTTGCGTCGTGAATACAAGCGCTACTATCCGGCAGGCGAGGTAACGGCGCACATGGTCGGCTTTACTGGACCGGGCGACAAAGGGGCAGGCGATAAAGGCTTGGAAGGCTTTGAATTGGCCTTGAATAGCGCCTTGTCGGGTAAAGACGGTAGTCGCCGCGTCATCAAAGACCGGTCCGGTCATATCATAGACGATCTCCAAGCGGTGGTGGTGCCTCAAGATGGGCATGACGTGGCTTTGGCCCTGGATTTGCGCATTCAATATCTAGCGCACCGTGAATTGCAAAAAGCGGTAGAGGCACACAAGGCTTTGGCCGGCGCAATCGTGGTGTTGGATGCTAAATCCGGTGAGGTCTTGGCCATGGCTAACGTGCCGACCTACAACCCGAATAATCCGGTCAACATCAAAGGTAAAACCCGCAATCGCGCCATTATTGATAATTACGAGCCGGGCTCAACATTAAAACCGGTGACGGCGGCAGCGGCATTGGAGTCTGGCTTGTACCAAGCCGACACGAAAATCCAAACGGCACCGGGCACCTTAAAAATTGGCCCGGCCACCATACACGACACCCACCCGCAGGGCGTACTCAGCGTCGCCGAGATGATACAAAAATCGTCCAACGTTGGCGCCGCTAAAATTGCCTTGACGCTGGATAAACAGTTCATGTGGAATGTATACAATCAGCTGGGCTTGGGGCATATCGAGGGGGTGGGATTTCCCGGTGAGGCTGCCGGTAGATTGCGCCCTTTTAAAAATTGGCGTCCGATAGAAATGGCCACCATGTCTTTTGGTAACGGCATCAGTGTCACGTTGTTGCAAATGGCAAGGCTATACACGGTTTTTGCTAACGAGGGCGAGTTGCGCCCTATCTCCCTGTTAAAAGTAAAAGAGGCGCCGGTAGGCCAGCAGGTTTTTTCAGCCTCCACCGCCAATCAGGTTAAAAGCATGTTGGAAATGGTGGTGCAACCAGGCGGCACAGCCTTGCAAGCGCAAGTATTGGGTTACCGCGTGGCTGGCAAAACCGGCACCTCAAAAAAGTTGGGTGACCACGGATACATTAATGAATACGTGGCCTCCTTTGTTGGCATGGCGCCAGCCTCGAATCCACGCTTTTTAATTGCCGTGATGATAGACCAGCCTAGTAATGGTGCTTATTACGGCGGCGTTGTCGCTGCGCCGGTGTTCAGTGCGGTTATGGCGGAGACCTTGCGTTTGTATGCGGTGCCGCCTGATGCGCCAAACAACAACGTGGTGTTACAAGGCAATGCGGATGACGCCAAGGAGGGCATGTGAAGATAGACGCCCTGAACTTCATAGGCATCACGGCGGACAGTCGCGTGGTTAAGCCTGGCTATTTGTTCTTGGCCTACCCCGGCGTGCAATCAGATGGCCGTGACTACATCGCGCAAGCCATTGAGGCCGGTGCCATCGGCGTCATTTTTGATGATGTCGATTTTACCTGGCAAGAAAAATGGACGGTTTGGCATCGTGCCGTGCGAAATCTTAAGCAAGCCGTAGGGGAAATTGCCGCGGACTTTTATCAGCAGCCTAGCCGCAAGTTAAACGTCGTCGGCATCACCGGTACCAACGGCAAAACATCGGTCAGCCATTGGTTGGCGCAAAGTTTGACTTACTTGGGGGAAAAAACAGCCGTGTTAGGCACCGTCGGCAATGGCTTTTTAAACGCGACCCGTTCTGCAACAAACACCACGCCTGATGCCATTTTATTACAGGCCATGTTGGCCGAATACCTGGCTTTAAATGCTCAGCACGTCGTCATGGAAGTGTCTTCGCATGGCTTGGATCAAGGGCGAGTGAATGGCGTTGAGTTTGATGTGGCGGTGCTGACGAATTTAAGCCGTGACCATCTTGATTACCACGGCAGCATGGAGGCTTATGCGCAGGCTAAGCAAAAACTATTTCACTGGCCTAGCTTAAAGTGCGCCGTGATTAATGCCGACGATGCTTTTGGGCAGCGTCTTTTGACTGCCTTAAAAGCTGAATCCAAGGCCACCTTAAGTTACGGCTTTTCAGATGAGGCCGACCTACATGCCAGCGATTTGCGCTTGCATGAGTCCGGACTAAGCATGCAGGTAAGCTATAAGCAAGGCAGCGTGGCGTTGCATGCGCCAGTATTGGGCCGATTTAATGCCTATAACGTGCTGGCGGTATTAAGCGGTTTGTTGGCCTTGGGCAACACCTTAGAATCCGCCTTGCCGGCGCTGGCTCAACTGCAATCCGTAAGCGGTCGTATGCAGCAATTTGGTGGTGAAAAATTACCCCTGGTGGTGGTGGATTATGCCCACACCCCAGACGCATTGGAAAAAGTATTGATCACCTTGCGCGAGCAAGCAACAGGGCAATTAATTTGCCTGTTTGGTTGCGGGGGCGAACGCGATGCCGGCAAACGGCCGATGATGGGGGCAATAGCCAGTCAGTTGGCAGATTGGGTTGTCTTGACATCGGATAACCCGCGAGGCGAAGCACCGGATGCCATCATTGCTGAGATCATCAAAGGCATGCATGGACGCTACCAAGTGGAGGCGGATCGGGCCATGGCAATAGATCTGGCAATCCATTCGGCTAAGCCTGGCGACATCGTCTTGTTGGCCGGCAAAGGGCATGAAAGTTATCAGGAAGTGGCCGGCGTGAAGCAGCCATTTGATGATGCTTTAATGGCCAAGCGCGCCTTAGAAACCTACCCAAAACCATCAGCGAAGGGGCTGTCGCTATGATGAATTTGAGCACAGCTAGCCTAGCCATGCATGGGCGTTTGACGGGGGCGGACGGTCAATTTGATTCCGTCGGCACGGATAGTCGCGCCATACGAGCCGGTCAACTGTTTGTCGCCTTAAAAGGCGAGCACTTTGATGGACACGATTATGCCAAGCAAGCCTTAGAGCTAGGCGCGGCGGCAGTGGTATTGGAAGAAAACAGTGCCAACCTGGCACCGGCCATTCTGGTTAAAGACAGTTATTTAGCTTTAGGTCAGTTGGCCGCCTATTGGCGAGCTAAATTTAGCTTACCGGTATTGGCCATTACCGGTAGCAATGGCAAAACTACCGTCAAAGAAATGGTCAGTGCCATTTTGGCTGCCAAAGCCGGCGGTATGGAGGCCATACATGCCACCGTGGGCAATCTAAATAACCACATCGGCATGCCATTAACCTTGCTTAATTTGCGCGCAAGCCACCAGTACGCAGTGCTGGAAATGGGCATGAACCATTTAGGTGAAATAGCCTACCTGTCCAACTTGGCAAAGCCAACATTGGCCATTATTAACAACGCCGGAACCGCTCACATAGGTGAATTGGGCTCTCGCGATAATATCGCCCAAGCCAAAGGTGAAATCTTCCTTGGCTTGGCGGCTGATGGCATTGCGTTGATTAATGCCGACGACAATTACGCGTCTTACTGGCGTGGGCTAAATGCAGGTAAAAAAATCCTTACTTTTGCCATGGAGCAAGCAGCCGATGTGCAGGCTAGCTATCAAGAACGGGCTGGTGATTGCATGGTGAACTTGCGTACCCCCGCCGGTGAAGTGGATTTTGTGTTGCCACTGATGGGCAGCCATAACGTCCGCAATGCCCTAGCGGCCGCCGCCGCCGCCCATGCCATGGGCATCTCGAATAAAGACATAGCCATTGGGCTGGCTGGCTTTTCAGCAGTCAAAGGGCGCTTGCAGCATAAGTTAGCCGTCAATAATGCGCGCTTAATTGACGATACCTATAACGCCAATCCCGATTCAACGAAGGCGGCCATAGACGTTCTAGCCAATCAAGCGGGCGACAAAATATTGGTGCTGGGCGACATGGGTGAATTGGGTGCCGATGCCGCACGCATGCATCGCGAGATCGGTGAGTACGCCAAAGCGAAAGGCTTGCAGCAATTGTATTGCCTGGGTGAACTGAGTGTTGAGATGGTGCAAGGTTTTGGTGACGGTGCCCGCCATTTTGAGGATGCCGCCGCATTAGCACAGGCCATTAAGCCACAGTTATCTGCGGCCATGACGGTATTAGTTAAAGGCTCACGTTTCATGAAGATGGAGCGCGTGGTCAATATGTTGGACCAAACAAACAATCAAACTAGCTTGCTGGAGAATCAATCATGTTATTAGAACTGACCCGTTGGTTAGCCCACGACATTCGTGGCTTCAATGTATTTAATTACATTACCTTGCGCGCTGTCATGGCCACCTTAACGGCGTTGGCCATTTCTTTTATAGCTGGGCCCAGTGTGATTCGTAAGTTAACCGAATACAAAGTTGGCCAAGCAGTGCGCGACGATGGCCCACAAAGCCATTTAATTAAAACCGGCACGCCTACGATGGGTGGGGCTTTGATTTTGGTCTCGATCGCCGTGTCGACCTTGCTCTGGGCTGATCTAAGCAACCGATTTGTTTGGGTAGTGTTGTTCACAACCGTTGGTTTTGGGGCGGTCGGTTGGGTAGACGATTACCGTAAGGTGGTGCATAAAAATCCAAAAGGCTTGTCGGCCAAGGCCAAGTTCTTTTGGCAAAGCTTGATAGGCTTAGCCGTGGCGGTGTTCCTCTATCGCACCCACTTGAGTGCAGTGGAGACGACACTGATCGTGCCATTTTTTAAGCATTTGGTGCTGCCATTAAGCGCTTTTGGCTTTATCGTCCTGACCTACTTGGTGGTGGTGGGCAGCAGTAATGCAGTCAACTTAACCGATGGCTTAGATGGACTAGCCATCCTGCCGACCGTCATGGTAGCCGGTGCGCTGGGGCTGTTTGCTTATGTCGCTGGGCATTTTCATTTTTCCAGTTATTTGGGTGTGCCGCACGTGGCAGGCGCAAGTGAGTTAATGGTGTTTTGCGCGGCCATGGCCGGAGCTGGTCTCGGCTTTTTATGGTTTAACGCTTACCCTGCGGAAGTCTTCATGGGCGACGTGGGTGCCCTGGCGTTAGGCGCGGCGCTCGGCATAGTGGCGGTCATTGTTCGCCAAGAAATCATTTTATTCATCATGGGTGGCGTGTTTGTCGTGGAAACCGTTTCGGTAGCCTTACAAGTGCTGTATTTCAAGTACACCAAACATACCACCGGCACGGGGAAACGCATCTTTTTAATGGCGCCGCTGCATCACCACTACGAAGAAAAAGGTTGGAAGGAAACACAAGTAGTCGTGCGTTTTTGGATCATCAGCATGATGTTGGTCTTGATTGGATTGGCTAGCTTGAAATTACGATAAAACCATGCAAATTTTAAAAGACAAAAATATTCTGGTGTTGGGTCTGGGTGAAACCGGCTTATCCGCCTTGCGTTGGTTGAAAACGCAAGGGGCACATTTGTCTGCGGCGGATACCCGCGAAACGCCACCTGGCATGGGCGCGTTGCAAAGTGAAATGCCTGAAGTGCAGGTGCATACCGGACCATTTAGTGCTCAACTGTTTGAGCAAATTGATCTGGCCGTGATTAGCCCAGGCGTGGCCTTAAGTGAACCGGCTATCCAAGCGGCAATAAAAAACGGCCTCAGCGTAGTGGGTGACGTAGAGTTGTTTGCGCAATTTAGACCAACTGCGGCCAAGGTCATCGCCATTACCGGCTCGAACGGTAAAACCACGGTCACCAGTTTAGTCGGCCAAATTTGCCAAGCGGCGGGCTTAAAAACGATAGTTGCTGGCAACATTGGTTTGCCGGTATTGGACAGCTTGGCTATGGCCACGCCGGATGTCTATGTCTTGGAGCTATCCAGCTTTCAATTGGAAACCACGCACAGCCTGCAAGCGGATGCAGCGACCATGCTTAATTTGTCTGAAGACCACATGGACAGGTACGACAGCATGCAAGATTACGCCATCGCCAAAGCCCATATTTTCTATCAAGCCCGCCTGCAAGTGCTGAACTTGGATGATGCCTGGAGCATGATGATGGCCAGACCCAAATTGCCACAGTTGAGCTTTGGCTTGTCCGAACAAGCCGATTTTGGATTACGGCAAATAGACGGTGAAAGTTGGTTGTGCGAGGGCAAAAAACAGCTGATTAATCTGGAGGATTTAAAAATTGCCGGCTTGCACAATGCCTCGAATGCCCTAGCTGCTGCAGCCTTAAGCCGTGCCATAGGCATAGACTACGCGCCCATCATCCAAACCCTATATAACTTCAAAGGCTTGCCGCACCGCGTGGAGTGGGTGGCCAATATCGATGAAGTTGATTACTACGATGATTCTAAAGGGACTAATGTTGGCGCCAGTTGTGCCGCCTTGGCCGGCATGTTTAAAGATGGCTTGCCGCAAAAAGTAGTGTTGATTGCAGGTGGGGATGGAAAGGGTCAAGACTTTTCACCGCTGGCCGAAGCCGTCGCCGCTAATGCGCGCGCCGTGGTATTGATCGGTAGAGACGCGTCGCTAATAGAATCGGCTTTGATTAGCACCGATATTGCTTTATACCGGGCATTGGATTTGCCTGAGGCGGTCAGCATCGCTAGAAAATTAGCCCATAGCGGCGATGCCGTCTTGTTGTCACCGGCCTGCGCAAGCTTCGACATGTTTAAAAATTACGTGCACCGTGCCGAGGTGTTCGTTGCTGCAGTCATGGCCATGCAGCCTAGCTTGAAGGAAACAGCATGATCACCAATATGCTAGACCGCGAACGCATCAACGCGCCCAGTTATGACGAAGGCTTGTTGTGGGCAGTATTGTCCTTGTTGGCCATCAGCCTAGTCATGGTCTACTCCGCGTCCATTGCGATTGCCGAAGCAGATAAAGGCGTGGGCCATAACAGCAGTTACTATTTGGTGCACCAGGCCGCTTTTATGTTGGTCGGCCTAGTCTCGGCGTTTATTGCGTTTAATGTGCCCATCGCATGGTGGCAAAAAATGGCGCCGTATTTGTTTTTAATAGGTTTGGTTTTGCTGGTGCTGGTGTTGATTCCTGGCATAGGCTTAAAAGCCGGCGGCAGCAGACGTTGGTTGAAAATGTTTGTGGTGAACCCACAGCCCTCCGAATTCATGAAGCTGTTTGCGGCGATTTACGTGGCCGATTACACCGTGCGTAAAGCAGCGGTGATGGACAGCTTTAGGCGCGGCTTTATGCCCATGGTTGGGGTGATGGTCTTGGTCGGCTTTTTATTGCTGCGTGAACCGGATTTTGGCGCCTTTGCCGTGATTGCCGCAATCTCGATTTCTATCCTATGGCTAGGCGGCATCAATGGCAAAATCTTTGCCGGCTTGCTGACATTGTTGCCCATCGCCATCGTAGGGTTAATTTGGAGCTCGCCCTACCGCATGCAGCGCGTCATCGGCTTTATGGACCCGTGGGCCGACCCCTATGGCAAGGGTTACCAACTTTCGCATGCTTTGATTGCATTTGGCCGTGGTGAATGGTTTGGCGTGGGCTTGGGCGCCAGCGTGGAAAAATTGCTGTATTTACCGGAAGCGCATACCGACTTTTTGCTGGCAGTGATTGCCGAAGAGTTGGGTTTTGTTGGCGTGTTGACGGTAATAGGCTTGTTCGCCTGGATAGTTATCCGCTCCTTTGGTATAGCCAAAGAAGCGGTGGCTAATGAGCGCTACTTTTCTGCCTTATTGGCCCAGGGTCTAGGCGTCTGGATGGGCGTGCAAGGCATCATCAACATGGGCGTGAACACCGGCTTGTTACCTACCAAAGGACTGACCTTACCCCTGATGTCGTTTGGTGGCACGGGTATTTTAGTCAATTGCGTGGCCATGGCCATCGTCCTGCGCGTGGATTTTGAAAACCGACGATTGCAAAAAGGCTTGCCGGCATGAGTAAAACATTAATGATCATGGCAGGCGGCACAGGCGGGCATGTTTACCCGGCTATGGCGGTGGCGGATGCCTTATTGGCGCGGGGCTGGAAAATTGTTTGGTTGTGCACCGAGGGCGGCATGGAAAACCGCTTGATTGCCACTAAGCCCTACCAAAAAGCCATGATCAGCATGCGTGGCGTGCGTGGCAAAGGCTACCTAGGCTGGTTGTTATTGCCCTTTAAATTACTCATAGCATTCAGTCAGAGTGCGCAGGCCATGCGTCAGCATCAACCTGATGTGGTGTTGGGCATGGGCGGATTTGCCGCGTTTCCTGGCGGCTTAATGGCTAAGCTATTAGGCAAGCCTTTGGTCGTTCATGAGCAAAATTCCGTGGCCGGTTTGACCAACAAAGTATTGGCACCCTTAGCCAATAAAGTGTTGGCAGCTTTCCCCGCGGCATTTGGTGCTAAAGCGCTGTTGCTGGGCAACCCAGTAAGGGCAGACATATGCGCTATAGCGGAGCCAGCCAAACGGGTAAAAGGACGTCGTGGCCGATTGCGACTGCTGGTTGTGGGTGGCAGCTTAGGTGCGCAGGCATTAAATGAAGTGTTGCCACTGGCATTGGCCCAATTGGATGAAAAAGACCGGCCTATCGTGGTGCACCAAGCCGGCGAAAAACACATAGCGAATTTAACGCAGCGTTACCAGCAATTGGCAGTGGAGGCCGAGCCTAAAGCCTTCATCGAAGACATGGCCGCCATGTATGCTTGGGCTGATTTGCTGATTTGCCGTGCCGGCGCTTTAACTGTGGCCGAGTTATCTGCCGCCGGGGTGGCCAGCTTGTTGGTGCCTTTTCCGCACGCCGTGGACGACCATCAAACCGGCAATGCCCATTACTTATCCGATGTCGGTGCAGCAATGCTGATAGCGCAAGCCGAATTCACAGTGGAAAAAGTAGCCGCATTGTTGCAAGGCATCACGCGTGAGCAGTGCTTGGACATGGCCATAAAAGCCAGAAGCTTAGGCATGCCCGAGGCGACCACGAAAGTGGCGAACATTTGCATGGAGTTGGCAGCATGAAACACAAAGTCAAAAACATCCATTTTGTAGGCATAGCCGGCTCGGGTATGAGTGGGATTGCGGAAGTGTTGATCAATTTAGATTTCACTGTCAGCGGTTCGGATTTGGCGGTCAATGCCACGACCAAGCGTTTGACGGATTTTGGCGCCACCGTTTACCAAGGCCACGCGGCAGAAAATCTAGGGGCGGCCGACGTGGTGGTAGTGTCGAGCGCGGTGAACGAAACCAATCCAGAGGTTAAGGCGGCCAGATTGAAAAACATACCGGTCGTACCAAGGGCGCTGATGTTGGCAGAGTTGATGCGTTTTAGACAAGGCATCGCGGTGGCCGGCACCCACGGCAAGACCACCACCACGAGTTTGATTGCCAGTATTTTAGCCGAGGCCGGCATGGACCCTACCTACGTGATAGGCGGCAAGTTAGAGGCAGCCAATGCCAATGCAAAATTGGGCACCGGTGAATACATTGTCGCCGAAGCGGATGAGTCGGATGCATCATTTTTACACCTGACACCAGTGATGTCGGTCGTGACCAATATCGATCAAGACCACATGGAAACCTATGAGCACAGCTTTGATAAGCTTAAGAGTGCTTTTGTGGAATTCCTACAACAATTGCCGTTTTGGGGCATGGCGGTGGTGTGCATAGACGACGCCAATATACGGCAAATTTTACCTAGGGTGACCAAGCCGGTGATGACTTACGGCTTTAGCGAGGCGGCAAAAGTCAGGGCGATTAACGTCAAGGCCGATGCCGGAAAAATGCATTTTACCGTGCAACGCATTAATGGCGTGACCACGGAAATGGACGTCACTCTCAACTTGCCGGGCAAGCATTACGTGCTAAATGCCTTGGCAGCCATCGCCATCGCCAGTGAATTGAATGTGCCGGATGAGGCCATTATCAAAGCCTTAAAAGACTTTAAAGGCGTGGGCCGCCGTTTTGAACGCTACGGCGAGGTGCCGCTAGCAGCGACGGATAAGCGCAAAGCGGGCAGTTTCACCCTAATTGACGATTACGGTCACCACCCAGTTGAAATGCAAGCGGTGATTGCCGCGGCCCGGGCGGCATTTCCAGGACGAAGATTGGTGTTGGCATTTCAGCCACATCGCTACACGCGCACGCGCGATTGCTTTGAAGATTTTGTACGGGTCCTATCCAGCGCCGACGCGATTTTGTTAACCGAGGTGTATGCCGCTGGTGAAGCACCGATAGTCGCGGCCGATACGCGCACCTTAATGCGTTCGGTGCGTTTGGCAGCAAAAGTGGAGCCGCTTTTTGTTGAATCGACCGATGCCTTGCCCAGCGCCATATTGGCCATCGCCCAAGACCAAGACGTGGTCATCGTTATGGGTGCCGGCTCCATTGGTCAAGTGGCGGCTAAGACCCGCAGCCTAGCAATGGAGCGCGTTTAAGTTATGCAAGCGGTCAGCACCCATCCATTGGCCGGCAAGCTACTGCAAAATGAACCCATGTCCAAGCACACTAGCTGGCGTGTGGGCGGCCTGGCCGATCAATTGTACATACCGGAGGGTTTGGCGGATTTACGCGCATTTTTACAGCAAGTAGGCGATCAGCAACCCATCCATTTTGTTGGCTTGGGTTCGAATTTGTTGGTCAGGGATGGCGGCTTGCGTGCGACCGTGGTGTCCATGCATAACGTGTTAACGGACATGCATGTGGAAGGCGATTTGATCTACGCGGAATCGGGTGTGACTTGTGGCAAATTGGCCAAATTTTGCGCCAAACAAAGCCGCCAAGGGGCGGAGTTTTTTGCCGGTATCCCCGGTACCTTAGGCGGTGCTTTGGCCATGAATGCTGGGTGCTATGGCTGGGAAACTTGGGATGCGGTTGCCGGCGTCATCACGATCAATCGCCATGGCGAGTTGCATAAACGCTCGGCCAAGGAATTTGTTGCCAGCTACCGGCACATCAACATGCCAGTGCAAGGCGAATGGTTTGTGGCAGCTTGGTTAAAGTTTGAGGCCGGCGATGCGGAAGTGGCCGCGCAAAAAATTAAGGATTTGTTGGCCAGCCGTTTGGCTTCGCAGCCGCTTAATTTACCCAGTGCCGGCTCGACCTTCAGAAACCCAGAGGGCGACTACGCGGCGCGTTTAATTGAGGCCTGTGGCTTGAAAGGCTATTTGATAGGTGGCGCACAAGTGTCGGAAAAGCACGCTAATTTTATAGTCAACATAGGTGGCGCCACGGCCTTGGATATAGAACTGTTAATTAAGCACATGCACGATACGGTATTGGCGCAGTTTGGTGTGGCCTTGCAACAAGAAGTGAAAGTAATAGGTGATTATGTTTAATGCATTGATAAAAAAAGCCACAGTGGCACAAGCAGGAGTGGGGCATGAGTAAATTCGGCAAAGTGGCGGTATTGCTTGGTGGGTTGTCCGCTGAACGTGAGGTGTCACTCAAAAGCGGTGCTGCCGTATTGGCCGCTCTGCAAGCACAAGGCATAGACGCGCAGGGCTTTGACCCACGCGATCTGCCTTTGCACGACTTGGAAAAATTCGATCGGGTATTTATTAATTTGCACGGTCGCTTTGGTGAGGACGGTTGCATACAAGGGGCTTTGGAGTTGTTGAACATTCCTTATACCGGCAGTGGCGTGATGGCCTCGGCCATAGGCATGGATAAATGGCGCAGCAAATTGTTATGGCGCGCCATGGGCATAGTGACCCCGGATTTTGAGTTGCTCAATGCGAACACGGATTTTGCCGCCATAGAAAAGAAATTGGGTTTGCCCTTATTTGTGAAGCCAGCCAATGAAGGCTCCAGCATAGGCATCAGCAAGGTGAAGCGCGCAGGCGATTTAGCGGCGGCCTATGCCTTGGCTGCCAAAGCCGATCCCTTGGTATTGGCCGAAAAATTTGTCGGCGGCGGCGAATACACCGTGGGCATCTTGGCTAATGCCAAGCAAGGTTTATTGGCCCTGCCTATTGTTCGTATCGTGCCGAAAAACGAATTTTACGATTACGAGGCGAAGTACTTGCGCAACGACACCGAGTATTTATGCCCTTGCGGTTTGTCGCCAGAAAAAGAAGCCTTGATTCAGCGAGAGGCGATCGCCGCATTTCAGGCCTTAGGCTGCAGCGGTTGGGGCCGAGTGGATTTTTTAATGGATGAAAATGGCCAGCACTATTTCTTGGAAGTGAACACTAGCCCAGGCATGACCGATCACAGTTTGGTGCCCATGGCGGCTAAAGCGGCTGGCATCAGTTTTGAGCAATTGGTGTTGCGCATATTGGAGTCGGCCGATGTGGGATAAACCTACATGGTTAAATTGGTTGGCCAATAGCTTATTGGCCATCAGTTTAGTGGCGATGCTTTACGCGGCCGTGTTTGCCGTGGTGCATTTGCCTATTTTTCCCTTACGCGAAGTGGTGGTTGAGGGGCAGTTGAATCATGTTAATCGTGAGCAGGTGAAATTAATCGTGGCCAAGCATTTAAAAGGTAACTTTTTTACCTTGGATTTAATTAAGGCGCGCAATGCATTTAAAAAATTGCCGTGGGCGCGTAACGTCAGTTTGCGTCGTCGTTGGCCGGATAAATTGGAAGTGGTGATAGAGGAGCATCAAGCTTTGGCGCGGTGGGGCAATGTTGCACTAGTGAATACCCACGGCGAATTGTTCTATGCGGCGACCAATAAGGAACTGCCTATCTTTTTAGGCCCCGGGGACGGCGTAATCGAGGTGGCATCGCAATACATGGAAGTGAGCAAAAGTTTGAAAATGGCCGATTTAACGATTGCCACCTTGGCGCTTAGCCCAAGGCGGGCTTGGCAAGTGACGACCGCTAACGGCATGGTGATTGAGTTAGGACGGGTCGACGTGGCCGCGCGCTTGGATAAATTTGTCCGGGTTTACCGCAACACCATAGCCAACTTAAACATGAAAGTGGTCTACGCCGATTTGCGTTACCCCAATGGCTTTGCCGTGCGTAAGCCGGTTGCGGCTGGTGCGATTCGCACGGCCACAGCCGAGACGAAAGCGCTGTCGCCCAATAAACAAAGCAGCCAAGCTGCGAAGAAATCCAGTAAACCCACTGCTAAGGGCCATCAATCTGGCCGTAGCAAGAAACAAGCAGCCGTGAGCCGTGCATGATCGATGAAGGAGTAAGCAATGAGTAGAGACAGAGAAGATAAAAATTTAATAGTGGGCTTAGACATAGGCACATCCAAAATTGTCGCCATAGTCGGTGAACTGCAGCCAGAGGGCACGGTAAAAGTGATAGGCCTCGGCCAGCATATTTCCCGCGGCTTGAAAAAAGGCGTGGTGATCAACATTGAATCGACCATGCAATCGATACAACGGGCGCTTGAAGAAGCCGAGCTGATGGCCGACTGCAAAATCAATAACGTCTATACCGGTATCGCTGGTAGCCATATCAAGAGTTTAAATTCGCACGGCATGGTAAAAATTAAAGACGCCGAAGTCTCACAAATGGACGTCGATAGAGTGATAGAAACAGCGCGTGCGATTGCCTTGCCGGCCGATCAACAAATTCTGCATATCCTGACTCAGGAATACATCATCGACGGTCAAGAAGACGTGCGTGAGCCATTGGGCATGAGCGGCATGAAACTAGAAGCTAAAGTACACATCGTCACTGGTGCGGTGGCTGCCGCACAAAACATCGTTAAATGCATTAAACGCTGTGGCATAGAAGTCAGCGATTTGATCTTGCAACCATTGGCATCCAGCTTGGCTGTGTTAACCGAAGACGAAAAAGAATTGGGCGTGTGCTTGGTGGACATAGGTGGCGGCACGACCGACATTGCCGTGTTTAAACAAGGCGCGATTCGCCATACCGCCGTGGTGCCGATTGCCGGCGATCAAATGACTAATGACGTGGCGGTGGCTTTCCGCACACCCACGCAATCGGCCGAAGACATCAAGGTGAAATACGGTTGCGCCCTACGCCAATTGGCCGATTCGCGCGAGACGGTGGAGGTGCCTGGCGTGGATGGCCGTGAACCGCGTCAATTGTCGGTGCAAACCTTGGCCGAAGTATTGGAGCCACGCGTGGTGGAGCTCTATGAAATGGTCTTGAACGAATTGCGTCGCAGTGGCATGGAAGAAATGATTGCTTCTGGCATCGTCATTACTGGCGGCTCTGCCATGATGCGTGGCATGGTCGAATTGGGCGAGGAAATATTCCACATGCCAGTGCGCATGGGTTTGCCACGATATGTAGGCGGCTTGTCGGAAGTGGTAGGCAACCCGCGTTATGCGACAGGCGTGGGCTTGGTTTTGATGGGTAAGCAGCAATTAGAGCGGCATTTAACCGGGCAAATGGAATCCGGTTCATTTGGCCGCATGATGGAAAAAATGAAGAGTTGGTTTCAAGGTAATTTTTAGTTTAGTAGTAAACGGTAGGGAGGGTGGTTTTAGGCAGGTAGGAGCTGGCTTAGCAAAGCGCAGAAACTAAGTGCAGTAGCCGAGGACCACACTATTTTTTAAAAAAAGAGGAGACACACTATGTTTGAAATTATGGAAAGAAGTTCGCAAGAAGCCGTCATTAAGGTGATAGGCGTAGGCGGTTGCGGTGGTAATGCCGTGGCGCACATGATAGAAAAAAATGTTGGGGGCGTGGAGTTCATTTGCGCCAATACCGACATACAGGCACTGAAGAAAAGCCAAGCAAAAACCATTTTGCAAATGGGCGTGGCCATGACTAAAGGCCTAGGCGCAGGCGCTAAACCAGAAATTGGTCGAGAAGCCGCGCTTGAAGACCGAGATGCCATTGCTGAATTAATCGATGGCGCAGACATGTTGTTTATTACCGCTGGCATGGGCGGCGGCACTGGCACGGGAGCGGCTCCGGTGATCGCCCAAGTAGCAAAAGAAATGGGCATATTGACCGTGGCGGTGGTGACCAAGCCTTTTGTTTTCGAAGGAAAACGCACCAAAGTCGCCATAGAAGGCCTAGAGGAATTGTCCAAACACGTGGATTCCTTGATTGTTATTCCTAATGAAAAACTCATGGAGGTCTTAGGTGAAGACGTGCCTTTCTTGGATGCCTTTAGCGCGGCCAATGACGTGTTGCATAACGCGGTATCTGGTATCGCTGAAATCATCAATTGCCCAGGTTTGGTTAATGTCGACTTTGCCGATGTGCGCACTGTGATGGGTGAGATGGGCATGGCAATGATGGGTTCAGCCATCGCCACCGGTCCAGATCGGGCACGCACCGCTGCTGAACAAGCCGTGGCCAGTCCTTTGTTAGAAGACGTTAACTTAGCCAATGCACGTGGCGTTTTGGTGAACATCACCAGTTCCGCTACCTTCAAAATGAAAGAGTACTATGACGTGATGAACACCATCAAAGCCTTCACGGCCGATGACGCCACCGTCATTGTTGGTAATGTGTTTGATGAAACCATGGGCGACGAACTGCGTGTGACCATGGTCGCCACGGGTTTAACCGGCGCCGGTAGAAGGCCGCAAAAACCGGTCTTGGTGCCGCAACAAATTGTGCGTGATGGCACCACGAACCAACCTATTTATGCCAACGGCACGAATGCTTACGAGACCGCCGTCATGGATGAAGCGCCGCAGGTGTTCGGCTCGAACAGCCGTCGCGCGCAAGTGGAGGCGATGAAAATGTCTGGGGTAGAAGAATACGATATCCCGGCTTTTTTACGTAAACAAGCCGATTAATGTCGTAATTGGCTAGCCAAAGCGTTGTATTCCTTAGTTTCATGCACCATGGCGTGCCTGGATGTTGCGCTTGCAACTATGCTGGTATGCTGAGCTCTATAGTGAGCATAAGGGGAGACGGTTAGGGATGGCAAGGCTATGTTAAAGCAACGGACATTAAAAACAGCAATTAGCACTACCGGTGTTGGTATGCACAACGGCGAAAAGGTTACTCTTACCCTGCGCCCAGCTGCCGCTGACACGGGCATTGTTTTCAAACGGGTTGATCTGCCTCAACCCAATGAAATTTTGGCCAGTCCCACTGCTGTTAATGACACGCATTTGTGCTCGGCGGTCGAAGTCGATGGTGTACGCGTCGCGACCGTTGAGCACATCATGTCCGCCTTAGCTGGATTAGGCGTAGATAATGCCTACGTCGAAGTCAATGCGGCTGAAATGCCGATTATGGACGGCAGTGCCGGGCCATTTATTTATTTATTGCGTGAGGCCGGCATAGTCGAACAAGCGGCCAGTAAGAAATTCATACGCATTAAAAAAACCGTGGAAATCATCGATGGCGATAAATGGGTGCGCTTTGAGCCTTACCATGGTTTCAAGGTGGATTTCACCATCGCTTTCGATCACCCGGTTTTCGAGGGAGTGCTTAATCAGGTTAAGATGGATTTTGCCACCGATTCCTACGTTCAAGCCATTAGTCGAGCGCGCACCTTCGGCTTTATGCACGAGGTAGAGTATTTACGCTCCAACGGCTATGCCCGTGGGGGCAGTTTGGACAACGCCATTGTTCTGGATGAATACCGTATCTTGAATGCCGATGGTTTGCGTTACGACAACGAGTTTGTAAAACATAAAGCCTTGGATGCCATAGGCGATATTTACATGCTAGGCCACCCTTTGCTCGGGGCCTTTAGCGCATACAAATCGGGCCACCGACTAAACAACCAATTGGTCAGGGCTTTGATGGCCGACGCTAGCGCTTGGGAATTCCATAGCTTTGATCGCTTGTCCGATGCGCCTGCTAGCTATTTAACGCAAGAGTGGTCGGGGCAATGGCTGTCGGCACAATAATGCGGATGCTTAGTCAACGGCCAACCAGCAAAGGCACAACATGCAATTAATACGCTTTTGTCTAATGTTGATCGCCGTGTCCTTGCCTGGCAAAGTTCAGGCCATGAGCGACGAAGCCTTGTTTAAACACGCCAAGCTTGCCTACAGCAATAAAAATGCGCAGGCCTTGGCGGACGATGTAAATCAGCTTAAAAATCAACAATACTTGCTGGCCCCCTATGCCGAATATTGGCTGATGTTGCTGAAATTGGAACAGGTGCGCGATGAAGAGGTGCAAAATTTCTTAGCGCAATACAGCGGCATGCCATTTACCGATCGCTTGCGCGGCGAGTGGCTGAAAAAGCTTGCCAAGCAAAAAAATTGGCAGGCTTTTTTTGATGAGCAGGCTTTTTTTTATGGCGATGATAAAGCCGTGCAGTGCTATGCATTGTTGGGCCACTTGCAATTAAAAGACCTGGATGTGACGGACCCAGCCAAGGCCATGTGGTTAAACAGCAGTGATTTGCCCGGAGCTTGCACGGCCTTGTTTGATGCCTTGCAAAAAACAGGGGCGCTCAGCGACGATGACATATGGGCTAGATTACGTCTGGCTTTGCTAGACGGTAATTTGCCGCTAGCAAAACACATCAAGGCCCGTTTGGCTAACGTTGACCCTGCCGCACTAAAATGGCTAGACCGTGCCGATTTAGCCCCTGAAGTGTTGCTTGAAAAAAGAACGGTATCGTTTAAATCGCGATATGTTGTGGAAGTGAAAATGAATTCACTGGATAGGTTGGCAAGGACTAAGCTCGATGTGGCCATCGCTACGCTAGAAAAACTCCAAGGTTCGTTTGATGCTAATCAGCGTGCTGTGGCATGGGGCCGCATGGCTTATCATGCCGCGCGCAAACACGATCCCATGGCCTTACAATATTTCGCCATGGCCGAGGGCGCTGCCCTAAATGCAGAGCAATTGGCCTGGAAAGCCCGGGCGGCATTGCGTGCACAAGATTGGTCTGTTGTTTTACAAAGCATCGCCGCCATGTCGCCCAAACAAGCCGATGAAGGCGCATGGCGCTATTGGAAAGCGCGCGCACTTAAGGAGACGGCGGCCAAATCTGCTGATCAGCTTGCGCTAGCCCATGGCCTATTTCGTAAACTAAGCAATGAGCGCCACTATTACGCTTGGTTGGCGGCCGAGGAATTGGACAGCGTGATGGCCAGTCCCGCGCTCGATTACCAGGTCTCCGAGCAAGAGCTAAGCACATTGACCAACCATCATGCCATTAAGCGTGCGGTGGAGTTTCAACGCATAGGCATGCGCTGGGAAAGCAAAGTGGAATGGTTGGCAGCGACGCGAAGTTTTGACGATAAGCAATTGTTGGCGGCTGCGGAATACGCCATGCGGCAGAAGTGGTATGACTTGGCTATAGATACCGCGGACGAAACCAAATTCACGCACAATTTTGCTTTGCGTTACCCCACGCCTTACCGGGATTTGTTTCGTAACTACGCTAAAGATTCAGGCTTGGACGAGGCCTGGGTATACGGGATTGCTAGGCAAGAAAGCCATTTTATGCATTTTGCCAAATCCGGGGTAGGGGCATCGGGCTTGATGCAGGTCATGCCCACGACTGCGAAATGGGTCGCACAACGCATAGGTTTAGTCGATTACAGCCACAGCATGCTGCATGATTTGCCGACCAATGTTGAGTTTGGTACGCATTACATGCGATACGCTTTGGATTTGATGGGGGGGCAAGCGGTGATGGCCACTGCTGGCTACAATGCTGGACCCAGCCGCGCCAAAGAGTGGTTGGCTGCCGAGCCCATGGAAGCGGCTATTTACATAGAGAGCATCCCTTATGCGGAAACCCGCTTGTACGTGCAAAAAGTCATGGCCAATGCGCAAATTTACGCCCCGCGTTTGCTGCCTGAAAACAGCAGTATTAAAATTCAAAGTCTAAAAGCACGGCTGGGACAAATTCCTGGACGGGCTAAGTTTGAACAGCAAGCCTTGGTATTACCAAGCGCCGATTAAGGTTAGAAAAATTAATGGAAAATAGTCAATTCATGCACATAAAAAATACGGTAGTTTTGGGTGGGTCTGGCTTTGTCGGCAGTGCCATAGTGGCTAAGCTGGTAAGTGCCGGTTACCAAGTAACGGTGCTCACTCGTCGCCTAGACCACGCTAAGCATTTAGCGTTGTTACCAGGCGTCACGCTCAAGCTATGCAATGTGTTTGATGCCCAAGCGCTGCGCTCGGCATTGCACGGGGCCGATGCCGTCATTAACTTGCTGGGAATATTGCATCAAAGCGCTAAGACGAGCTTCACTCAAGTGCACGCGGATTTGCCTGTGCAATTAGCCAAGTTGTGCCAGGATCTAGGCATTAAACGGTTGGTGCACATGAGCAGTCTGTGCGCGGCGACCGATGCCCCTAGCCAGTATTTGCGCTCAAAAGGTCAGGCCGAAGTGGCCCTGGCTGGCTATGCGCCGGGTTTAGCCATCACGGTTTTTAGGCCCTCTATCATTTTTGGCCGAGCAGACCAATTTATTAATTTATTTGCCGGCTTAATCAAGCACTTGCCGCTGGTGGTGTTGGTTAAACCGAATGCAAAATTTCAACCGGTATGGGTTGAAGACGTTGCCAGTTGCTTTGTCGCCAGCCTCAATGAGCCAGCTAGCTTTGGCCTAAGTTACGATTTAGTTGGCCCTAAGGTGTATACCTTCCGTGCCTTGCTTAAGGCCATCATGCAGACCTTAGGCGTGCATAAACCAATACTAGGCTTAAACGATGGGCTGTCCTACGCGCAAGCCTTCCTCATGGAATGCTTGCCGATTAAATTGATGTCACGCGATAACATACGCTCCATGCAGCAAGACAGCGTGAGCGATCAAGCGTTTCCCGAGTGGCTTGATCTTAGGCCCAGCGCATTGGAAACCATCATGCCGCAGTACCTAATCGATCAGACCCCACGCGGTGCATACGATCGCTTCCGCCGCAAGGCGGCCAGGTAAGGGCATGCAAGTCTATTTAGTCGGCGGCGCAGTGCGGGATGAGCTATTGGGCTTAGCCGTTAAAGACAAAGACTACGTGGTGGTTGGCTCAACGCCTGCCGCTATGTTGGCTGCCGGCTATAAATCCGTAGGCAAGGATTTCCCGGTATTTTTGCATCCGCAAACGCACGATGAATATGCCCTTGCCCGCACCGAGCGTAAGGTAGCGCAAGGCTATAAGGGCTTTGTAGTGCAAGCCTCAATTGACGTCACCTTAGAAGAAGATTTGGCCAGGCGCGATCTGACCGTGAACGCGATTGCTAAAGACGCACAGGGTCAATTAATCGACCCGTATCAGGGTTGCGCTGACTTGCAGGCAAAAATTTTTCGTCACGTTAGCCCGGCCTTTGCCGAAGACCCGGTGCGCATATTGCGGGCCGCCAGGTTGGCCGCTCGATTCCCTGAATTTACCGTGGCGGCGCAAACCAATCAATTGATGCAACAAATGGTGGCAGCCGGTGAAGTGGATGCCTTGGTGGCGGAGCGGGTGTGGCAGGAACTGGCCAAAGGCTTAATGGAGCAGCAACCCAGTCGCATGTTTGAGGTCTTACAGGCGTGTGGTGCCATGGCGCGTATTTTGCCGGAATTGGCCGCCTTGTGGGAGCGCGCGCCGGATAGCGCGCGCGCATTATTGCACCGGATTAATCATGCCGCCCAACAGCAACAAACATTGCCGGTTCGCTTTGCCGTGCTGATGCTGGCTGGCCAATTAAATGCCGATCAACTCAACAGTTTAAGCATGCGCCTAAAAGTGCCAAACGACAGTAAGGAATTAGCGCAATTGCTGCATAAATTTCATGGGCTATGGCCGCAAATAATGACCATGTCGGCACAGCAAATACTGGATTTTTTAATGGCAATGGACGCCATCAGGCAGCCAGGCAGGTTAACGGATTATTTAAGCGCAGTGCGCTGTTACTATGGCGATTTAGTTGCACAGGCTAGCTGTCAGTCCAGTCTGCTATTGCACAAAGCGCTATCGGCTGCTCTGGGTATCGATGCCGGGGCTATCGCGCATGCTTGCAATGGGCCATCGCAAATTAAACAAGCCGTTTATGCCGCACGGTTGCAAGCGGTCAGTCAAGCGCTGTAGTTTTATTGCGCGCTGAAAAAAGAGGCGATCCAGCGTCGCCCCGCATGAAACAATGCGGGTTGATAAAGGCAGATCCCTATGAGTAAGGCGCTGTTCGTGAGTGCGGTGACTAAAAACAGGCTTGCGATGGACAGTCCCAATTTTAAGAGCGCGATGGATAGCACGCCAGACCCGACCATAAACAGGGCGTTCAATATATTGTTGCTCGCCATCACGCGCGCCTGATGGCTTTGCGCAACCGTGCTTTGTACGTAGGCATACAAGGGCACAATGTAAAAGCCACCAAACACACCCAGTAATGCAATATCCAGCAGCACGCGTGCGCGAACAGGATCAAGCAGGCACTGCAGGTAATTAAGAGGGTAGGCATTTGGCGCCGCGATCTGCTTAATTAAGCCAAGACTGGCAAAGTATAAATCGATACCAAATAGACCTAAGCCCACTGCTCCCCATAGCACTAAGCCCAGTTCTATTTTGCGCCTGGATAAGGTTTCACAGAGCAATGAGCCCAAGCCTATGCCGCATGAAAAAAGGCTTAATAACAATATGAACACGCTTTGATCGCCATTCAAACTGTCTTTAACAAAAGCCGGAAATTGTGCCAGTAACGTAGCACCGTAAAACCAAAACCAAGAAATGGCCAGTAAGGCTAAGCCTATTTTTTTATTTTGTTTGGCCCATAGTAAGTTTTGCCAAGTGGCGCGAATGGGATGCCAGTCTAAGCGTAATGCATGAGCGCCAGCGGGTGAAGTGGGTAGGCTAAGGCTGGCCCAGTAACCTGCTAGTGCGATGGCTATGGTGACCGTGCTAACTAGCAAGGCAGGCTGCTCTTGCAGGGCTATGGCCACGCCCAGAATTTGCCCCAGTAGTATGGCTAAAAAAGTAGCGGATTCCACCAAGGCATTGCCGCCTATTAATTCTTCATGAGACAAGTGTTGCGGGAGGTAGGCGTATTTCACCGGGCCAAACAAACTTGAGTGCACACCCATGAAAAATAAAGCCGTCGTCAGTAGAATCAGATCAGACAGGTAAAAGCCAAGGGCAGCAAAAAGCATGATGGCTATTTCAAACAGCTTAATGCGGCGCATCAATATGGACTTTTCAAGTTTGTCAGCCAGTTGCCCAGCCGTGGCAGAAAATAACAAAAAAGGCAGGATGAAAAGCGCCGGTAAGGCACTGGCCATGAATGTGTAATCGATTTTGCTAGTGCCTAAACCACCAAACACCAGCAAGGTAATAAGCGCTGTTTTAAATACGTTGTCGTTGAAGGCGCCCAGTAATTGGACCAAAAAGAAGGGACGAAAGCGCTGTTCTTGCAGTAAGTTAAATTGCATGGCGAGTGGGCTAGGCTTAAATAGAGGCTAGCCGCATAATAGCATGGGAAGTTATGGATTGATTTTAAGGCTAAGGAGCGCCTTATAGTGCGCGTTTTTTGGTGCTATTGGCACTTTGTTTGGCTTTGTTTTTACTTTTTGCCTCATCGGCGGCGTCGCTAGCGGCCTGTAACTTTTGCGCTTCTATGGCCGCTTCAGCCGCCCTTCTGCGTTCTAGTATGCGTGCCTGCGCATCCGCCAGTTCATCGAGGGAGATGACTTTGTCTTGGTTGGCATCGACTTGATTAAAATGCCTAGCGATTTGGGGTAATTTTTCTGTGGCTTCTTGCCTGTCTATGGTGCCATCGTTGTCATTATCGGCATCAAAAAAACGCGCTTCCAAACTTTCTTGCATGGCGCGGCGACGTTCTTCAATTCTATCGTGATCTTGGTCTATGGATCTGGCGTAATCGTCCAACGCTTTACGCAATTTCTCTCGGCTTTCAGGGCTGAAATTGAGCTCCAGTGTTTGTTGCAGGCCATCGTTGTTATTGTCCTCATTGGCGGCCAGTTTGCTGAGTTTGCCGTTGCCCTCAAAGTAGGTTTTTTCCGCAGCCAGACTGTTTAAGCTGACAGCGAATAGCGCGCCTAGCCAAAAGCAGAGCGGCTTAAAAACAAACTGTTGTTTTGAGTTGAGAAGAATCAATGCCTTAACTTTGTAAAGATTAACCGGATTTAGACCAAGCATCATGGAGCAGGATTGTTAATTGATTGTTTCGAACAGAGTTGAAATTGTAAAAATTTGTAACAATAGCTTGTCTTACTTTAGGACTAAAAAAATGCCACTAAGTTCTTCTTTTAACGACTGCAGTTGTCTGCCATAGCGTTGCCAGGC
>JBEDKJ010000086.1:0-7172 GCA_041172285.1 Pseudomonadota bacterium | reverse complement strand
CCGAGCGTTTTGCCCAATCCGAAGAAGACGTATTGACCTACGCCATGTTCCCTGACATTGGTAAAACCTATTTGCAAGAACGCAATGCCGGTTCGCTAACACCTGAAGTCTTGCTGGATAAGGCTGCAGTTAACGCCGCTGCATCACGCTTCGCCCCAAGTGAATTTAAAGTGACATTACACGGCGAAACCTTCCACATCAATTTAACCGGCAGCGGTCATGCCGGGCAAGAAAAACGCCCATTCTACGTTTCCATCGATGGTATTGCTGAAGAAGTGGTGGTTGAAACATTAAGTGAGATTGAAGTCTCCAGTGGCAGTAGCAATGGCAAAAAGAAAGCCGTGGCCATTAAAGGCGCCAGTGGTCGTCCCCGACCATCACACGCAGGTCATGTCACCACCTCCATGCCAGGCACCATTGTTGCCGTGAAAACCAAGGTCGGTGACAAAGTCAGCGCCGGTGACGGTGTGTTGGTGATTGAAGCCATGAAAATGGAAAATGAAATTCAAGCAGCCACATCAGGCATAGTGGTGGCTGTGCATGTGGTTAAGGGTGACGCGGTCACGCCTGATGAGTCTTTACTTGAAATTCAACCAGAATAAGGCAGTGTAAGGAACGGATCAGCCACAATTTGGCTGATCCGTTTTTTAAATCGCTTATGAGCGCACCACTGATATTAGCTTCCTCATCCATCTACAGACGTGAGCTCCTTGCGCGTCTGCAATTGCCCTTTGTGTGCTTATCCCCAGAAATAGATGAAAGCCCTTTAGATCAAGAGCGTCCAGAGGCGACCGCCTTACGCCTAGCCCAATTAAAAGCCAAAAAAATCGCCTTGCAAGAGCCTAATGCCTTAATAATTGGTTGCGATCAAGTGGCCGTGCTTGACGGGGTGCAACTGGGCAAGCCCATAACCCATGCTAACGCAAGCAAACAATTGCAGTCCATGCGCGGCAGAGAAGTGATTTTTCATAGTGCCTTGTGTTTGTACAATGCAAAAACACAAGCCATGCAAGCCACCGTTGTGCCTTACACCGTGCAATTTAGAAATTTAAGCGACGCACAAATTGAGCGCTACTTGAATAAAGAGCAGCCCTACCATTGCGCTGGCAGCGCCAAGTCTGAGGGCTTGGGCATCGCCATCATAGAAAAAATGCATGGCGACGATCCCAATGCCTTAATTGGCCTTCCCCTAATAGCATTGGTGAACATGCTGACTAACGAAAACGTATCGGTGCTTTAGTTGGCGCGCCATCGATGAAACCTACATTGGGTACGCTCTATTTAATTCCAGTCACGCTTGGTGATGACATGGTGCAGCACGTTATTCCCGATTACGTATTGAATGTGGCTCGCAAGCTCGAAATCTTTGTGGTGGAAAGTGAAAAATCCGCCAGGCATTTCTTAAGCACCATTAAAACCTTAAAGCCAGTGCGAGAGCTAAACTTGCAGTTACTCAATGAACACACGGACTTGAAATCCTTGCCAGATTTGTTGGCACCCCTACTGGCTGGGCAAAACGTTGGTTTAATGAGTGATGCAGGTTGCCCGGCAGTGGCCGATCCAGGTGCCCAATTGGTGCAATTAGCGCATAAAAAAGGCATCAAGGTCGTGCCCATGGTGGGGCCCAGTTCCATCTTATTAAGTTTGATGGCATCGGGCTTAAATGGACAGCAGTTTGCTTTCCTAGGCTATTTGCCTGTTGAAAAATTGCAACGCAATCAAAAATTAAAAGAAATTGAAAAGCGCTCTGCAAGCCATAAGGAAACGCAGCTCTTCATAGAAACGCCGTATCGAAATCAGGCCATGTTGGATGCCATATTGCAAACTTGCCATGCGCAAACCCAATTGTGCATCGCCTGCGACGTCAGCCTGGCCACTGAAACGATAGTCACAAAAAGCATAGCCAATTGGAAAGCCTCGCCCCCTATCGATATCCACAAACGTCCCTGCTTATTTCTAATACTCGCTTGATGCACCAAGCTTTTTGACCGGCGCGTAGCTCAATCTGTGTGTCGGCGAAACACCATGTAAAGCCAGCATTTCTAAGTGCAAAGCAGTCGGGTAGCCCTTGTGCTTGGCAAAGCCGTATTGAGGAAATTGCTTATCCAATTCGTACAACTCCGCATCCCGCGCCACTTTGGCTAGAATGGAGGCGGCTGATATGGCTTGCACTTTACTATCGCCTTGCACAATAGCAACGCATGGGAAAGGTATCTTTGGGCAATGCGTGCCGTCCACTTGCACTAAATCCGGACTAAGCGCAAACCTGGATGACATCATTTCAATGGCGCGTTTCATGGCCAGCAAGCTGGCTTGCAGTATATTGATTTGATCTATTTCCGCTGCGCTGCAACTGGCTATGGCCCAGGCCAACGCATGCTGTTTTATTTCGATGCTTAAGGCATCGCGTTTCTTTTCCGAAATCTTCTTGGAATCAGCCATTCCCAATATAGGTCGGCTTGGATTCAATATAACCGCTGCCGCATACACAGAACCAGCTAAAGGACCCCGCCCCGCTTCATCGACACCGCAAATCAATTGGTTGTTTTGCATGCTTAGCTAGGAAAAATCAGCCAGGATCATGCTGCTGGCTTTTTCCGCATTATTCTGTTTTAGACTTAGGTGTATTTTATTGAACTCGGCTTTCATCTCCTCTATAGCGTGCGTATCGCTAATCAGTTTGATGGCCGCTTGCGCTAGTTTTTCTGGAGTGGCATTGTGTTGCAGCAATTCTGGCACAATAAATTTACCGGCCAATACATTGGGTAAGCCGACATAGGGCTGCAAAAGCATGCGTCTTAATATCCACCAACTTAAGATAGGCATGCGGTAGGTAATCACCATGGGTTTTTTCAGTAAGGCGGCTTCCAATGTGGCCGTGCCCGACGCCACAATCACGACATCGGAGGCTTGCATGGCATCGTGTGCGTGACCAAATAAGATCTTTATGGGCAGTGGTTCCTGCTCATGAAATAAAGCTAATTCGAAAATTTGTTTGCTTTCACGGGTTACAAAAGGCACCAAAAACAAGGCATTCGGGTAGTCCGCATGCAGTTTTTTTGCCGTTTGAATAAACAAGGCAGCATGTTGCTGCACTTCACTTTGCCGACTGCCTGGCAACATGGCCACCACCAAGTCACTGGGCTTGAGTCGCAAGGTAGCGCGTGCTGTTGCCGTATCAGACTGCATAGGCAAAGCGTCAGCTAAAGGATGGCCTACGAAGCTAACTGGCACCCCTGCCTCTTGGTAAAGCGCGTATTCAAAAGGAAATAAGGTCAATATATGCGACACAGCACGTTTGATTTTATTTAATCGGTTTTTTCGCCAGGCCCATATGGATGGGCTGACATAATGAATGGTTTGAATGCCGTGCTTTTTCAATCTTTTTTCTATGTATAAATTGAAGTCAGGTGCATCGATGCCGATGAATATGTCCACGCGGTGATTTAAAAAATGGTGGATTAATTGCTGCCTAATACGCATCAAGCCAAAGGCATGTTTAATCACTTCCAGATAGCCGCGAACCGATAAACGTTCAATGGGGAAAAGTGACTGCGCGCCCTCTTGCATCATCTTGGGGCCAGCAATGCCAACAAACTCAATGTCGCTGCGTTTATTTTTCAAGGCTTGCATGAGGAGGCCGCCCAGCATGTCTCCAGAAGCCTCGCCAGCCACTATGCCTATTCTAAGCATAGCCCTACCTGATGATGCCGCGCGTTGAGGCATTAAGGAAATCCGTCAGCAAACGAACGTCATTCCCATTCACACTACTCAGTTGGCATTTTGCCTCAGCCAAGCTGAGGCCTTTGCGGTATAGCGTTTTGTAGGCGCGTTTAATCTGCAATACATTGTCCGCACTGAAGCCTCTGCGTTTCAAGCCTTCAGCATTGATGCCATGAGGCTTAGCGTCATATCCGGCCGCTGCAACGTAGGGAGGAATGTCTTTAAAAACCACCGACCCAACAGCCGTAATAACGTGGGCGCCAATCCTGCAAAACTGATGCACCAATGTAAAACCGCCAAGAACAGCGTAATCTTGCACTTGCACGTGACCGGCCAACGAGCTGTTGTTAGCCATTACTGTGTGATTCCCAACTTGGCAGTCGTGAGCGATGTGCACGTAGGCCATAATCCAGTTGTCGTTTGCAATTTCGGTGATGCCACGGTCTTGTGTCGTTCCACGATTAATCGTGCAAAATTCACGTATGGTGTTGTGATCTCCAATGACTAAGCGGGTCGGCTCACCTTGGTACTTTTTATCTTGCGGGGCCTCACCCAATGATGCGTATTGATAAATACGGTTGCCTATACCTATGCTGGTATCGCCATTGATGGTGACATGGCTAGCAATAACCGTGTCAGCGGCGATACGGACTTGGGGCCCTATGATGGAGTAAGGTCCCACCTCCACGCTGGAATCAAGCTCGGCAGTTGGGTGGATGATGGCCGTGGCATGAATTTTTGCCGCTATCATCCGGCTTACTCTTTTTTATCTATCGCTTTTAGTATGCACATCATCTGGGCTTCAGCCACAACCTGGCCATCTACGCTGGCCACGCCAGCGTACTTCCATATGCCTTTTAGAATGCGATCAATTTTTACATTAAAAACAATTTGGTCGCCGGGTGAGACCGGGCGCTTAAATCGTGCGCTATCTATACCTGCAAAGTAATACACCGAGTCATCACTCGGTTTTACGCCCATGGTTTTGAAGGACAAGATGGCGGCAGCTTGGGCCATGGCCTCTACAATTAAAACGCCAGGCATAACCGGGTGATAGGGAAAATGCCCGGGAAAAAAAGGTTCGTTAATAGTGACGTTTTTTAAAGCCACGATTTCATTGCCTAATTCCATGGAAATGACACGGTCAATTAGGATAAATGGGTAGCGATGTGGCAGGTGATCCAATATTTCATGGATGTCCATGCTGGTAGATGTCGTGGTGTTGGTCATTTTTATCTCGGCTTACTATAAATGATGGTCGCTAATTTAATTACGATGCAATCTCGATTATTATTACCTTGATTTTAACAGAGCCAGCTGTTTTTCGAGATTTTTAATTTTTCTTGCTAGCTCGTCTAAATGCCGTATTTGCACCGCGTTATTTAGCCAGCCTTGGTGGGATTGGAAAGGCATAATGGCCGTGTAGGTATCCTGTTTTAGCAAAGAGCGCGTAATCATACTGCCTGCGCTTACGGTCACGCCATCAACAATTTCCAAATGCCCTAAGACCATGGCCGCTCCGCCTATCTTGCAATGTTTACCAATTTTAGTGCTGCCAGCGATGGCCACGCAAGCGGCAATAGCCGTGTGCTGACCTATTAGGCAGTTGTGGCCAATTTGAATTAAGTTGTCCAGTTTAACGCCATCTTCAATCACTGTGTCATCTAAGGCGCCGCGGTCTATGGTGGTGTTGGCACCGACATCAACATGGCTTCCTAGTCGAACGTTACCCAACTGGGGAATCTTGAGCCATGTATCCGATTCCTGGGCATAGCCAAAGCCATCTGAACCCAAGACTGCGCCAGCATAAATATGGCAATGCTGGCCCATGCTGCAGTGGTGCCCTACGGTGACATTGGATTCCAATTGGCTGTGCGCCCCGAGGCTAGCGTCATTTTCGATGACGCAACCGCTACCGATTGTTACGTATTCCCCTAACACCACGTGCGCACCTATTACCGTCAGCGGGCCTACGCTGCATGTAGAGGGTATGATGGCGCTTGCATGAATCACCGCGCTAGCTGCGATAGTAGGTGGTTTGATGGGTGGCGGGCTTAACATGGCGGCTAATTTGGCGTAGTAAGCATAGGGCTGAGTCACTACTAGGCGTGGCAAATTAGTTAAATGGGCATCTTCTTGACGTAAAACAATGGCGCTGCCTTGGCATAATGTCAATAAGCTATGGTATCTGGCCTCGTTCAGAAAGCAGATATCCCCATCATTAGCATGGCTTAATGAGGCTACTTTGCTAACCCTTACCGTGGCATCACCTATTACCTTGCCACCCAATAAGTTGGCTATCTCAGCCAGTGTATAAGATTTGGTCATGCTGGCTCGCCTAGCGCTTATGCTCGCAAGTGGCTAGAGCTAAGCTATTTTTTGCCTAATGCTTTTAACACTTTGTCGGTGATATCAATTTTATCCGCGGCATAAGCTACGCCGCTGTACATAACCAAGTCGTAATTTTCAGCTTTAGCCACACCCTGCACAGCCTTGTTAATGCGATCTTGCAAACTGCCTAGCTCTTCGTTTTTACGCAAATTAATGTCCTCACGTAATTCGCGCTGTTTGCGTTGAAATTCAACTTTGATGTTTTGCACGTCGCGTTCTTTATTGCGGCGTTCTGCCTCTGTGATGGTTAAGCCGTCTTTATCTAGCGCAGTTTCCAGCTCTTTGATTTGCTTAGCCATTTTATCCAGCTCTTGAGAACGAGGACTGAATTCGCGCTCTAATTTTTTTCCACTTTCAGCCGTTTGAGGCGCTTCTTGGAGGATTTTATCGACCTGTACGTAACCAACTTTTAGTTCGGCCGCTTGCGCCGTGAGGGCTAAGGCCATGAAGCTGGCAGCAAGTAATTTGTGCAATGGGTAGTTCAATTCAATCTCCTAATACGAACAGATATTCTTTTTATTATGCCATAAGCGAAATGGTTATTTATGACAAACAACAAGTTTAACAAAGTTTAAAATTGTTGGCCTAGCTGAAATTGTATGGTTTCAGTAATGTCTGTGGGGTTGGCATTCAACGGTTTGGCGTAGATCAATTTTAGAGGACCGAACGGTGAGAACCAACTCACGCCGACACCGGCCGAGTAGCGTAAATCATTTGGATCAGGCGTTTGATTGGATCCCCAAACGTAGCCAGAGTCAACAAATGTGCTAAGTCTAAATTGCTTGGAATCTTTGATGCCAGGGATTGGGAAAAATAATTCAGCGCTAGCCAAGGCGCTTCTGGTGCCACCCACGGAAAAGTTGTTTGTTTCATCTCTGGGACCCAATGAACCGATTGCATAACCACGCACGGTATTAACGCCACCCATGAAGAAATTTTTAAAGAATGGGTACTTTGCATTGCCGTATGAATCTGCGTAACCCAATTCGCCATTGAGCATTAATGTAAAGTCTTTAGTTACATCGATATACCATGAATGCCTATAGTCTATTTTATAA
>JBEDKJ010000085.1:0-14045 GCA_041172285.1 Pseudomonadota bacterium | reverse complement strand
TATTTTAATTAAAGGAAACAAAACATGTTGGATCAAAATTCAGTGTTAGCTAGTTCTGTATCAGCACAACAAGTAAGCAATAAGGTCTTGCGTAACACCTATGCACTTTTAGGCATCACCCTAATCCCTACGGTGATTGGCGCCTTAATCGGCATGAGCATGAATTTTTCATTTGCCGCGCAGCACCCATTTATTTTTGCTATTGGATCCATGGCTGTTTTATACGGTCTGTTTGCTGCCATCACGGCCAATCGTAATAGCAGCGTAGGCGTTGTCTTGCTGTTGGGCCTAACCTTTCTATTAGGCTTGATGCTAGGCCCTATTTTGCAACACGCTTTGCACTTGCGTAACGGCGGCCAAATTGTAGGCTTGGCAGCAGGCGGCACCGGCATCATCTTTTTAACCTTGGCCGGTATCGCTACCACCACTAAAAAAGACTTTAGCTTCATGGGTAAATTCTTAATGGTGGGCATTATCTTGCTGATCGTCGCCTCCTTGGCCAATATCTTTTTACAAATACCAGCCATGACCTTAGCCATGTCAGCGGTAGGCGTGATTTTGTTCTCGGGTTTTATTTTGTATGACGTGAGCCGCATAGTGAACGGCGGTGAAACCAACTACATCATGGCTACCTTAAGTTTGTACATGAGCATCTACAATCTTTTCACCAGCCTATTGCAATTATTGATGGGCTTATTAGGTGGCAACAACGATTAATTTAACTGGGTGTTTAGCCCTGGTTAAATACAAAAAAAGCCGACATCGTGTCGGCTTTTTTGCTTTTATAGGGTCTGATTTTTTTGAGGCATTATTTTTTGCGGCGCGCTGAAAAAAAAGCCGACAAATGGGCGCCGCATTCATCCGCCAAAACACCGCCGGTCACGTCAGTATGGTGGTTGAGTTTGGCTTCCGTCATGAGGTTGAGCACGCTGCCGCAACAACCGGTTTTAGGGTCCTTGGCGCCAAACACCAGTCTGGCAATGCGTGCATGTTGAATGGCGCCGCTGCACATGGCGCAGGGTTCTAAGGTGACGTACAAGGTGCAATCCACTAAGCGGTAATTGCCCAGATGCTGGGCGGCCTCACGCAAGGCTAAAATCTCGGCATGGGCGCTGGGGTCGTGCTTGGCAATAGGGGCGTTGCTACCGCGTCCAATGACTACGCCGTCCTTCACCACGACGGCACCGACAGGCACTTCACCGGCTTGCGCGGCTTGTTCGGCTAGAGCCATGGCTAAGCGCATGCAGCGCTCGTCCTCGGTGTCTTGTTCATTTGTACTGTTTAAATTGGCTGGGTTCATGCTGGTCAAGCTTGCTTTAACGGTTTCTTATACGACGAGATAAGGGTGGCGAAAATTTCTGCACGGATGCCTTTTGATTGATTGTGATTGTACTGCCTTTACGGTAAAATTTGTTCCCGTCTAGGCAGTTATAAACAGCCTTCTAAAAAGTCTTCTACAAAGTTAATTTAATGACTAAATATGTATTCGTAACTGGCGGTGTGGTTTCTTCTCTTGGTAAGGGCATAGCGGCGGCCAGTTTAGGCGCGATACTTGAGTCACGTGGCATTAAAGTGACCATGCTCAAGCTGGACCCATATATCAATGTGGACCCGGGTACCATGTCGCCTTTCCAGCACGGTGAGGTATTTGTCACCGACGACGGTGCAGAGACGGATCTAGACTTAGGCCATTACGAACGCTTTATTTCCCAACGCATGGGTAAGCGCAATAACTTTACCACCGGTCAAATTTACGAAAGTGTCATTAAAAAAGAACGACGCGGCGAATACCTAGGTAAAACCGTGCAAGTCATTCCGCACATTACCGATGAAATTAAGGCTAGCGTTAAACGCGGCGCAGAAGGCGCTGACGTTGCCATTATTGAAGTGGGCGGCACGGTCGGTGACATTGAGTCCTTGCCCTTTCTGGAAGCCATTCGACAAATGGGTTTTGAAGAGGGTAAAAATAACGCCTGTTACATTCATTTGACCCTGTTGCCATGGATTCCAACTGCCGGTGAATTAAAAACCAAACCGACTCAGCACTCGGTGAAAGAGTTGCGCGAAATCGGTATTCAACCAGACATCCTGTTGTGCCGTGCTGACCGCAATATTCCAGAAGAAGAGCGCAAAAAAATTGCCTTGTTCACCAACGTGCCATCAGAAGCCGTCATCAGCGCGATCGACGCCGATTCCATTTACCAAATACCCGGTCTATTGCACGACCAAATGCTGGACGAAATCGTCTGCCATAAATTGGATATTTTGGCTAAAGCCGCGGATTTATCCAGTTGGGAAAAAATTGCTTACGCATTAAAAAATCCCAAACACTTGGTCAACATTGCCTTTGTTGGTAAGTACATTGATTTGGCCGATTCTTACAAATCCCTGACCGAGGCTTTAATACACGCCGGTATACACACCGAATCGAAAGTCAAAATTCACTACATAGACTCCGAGGACATAGAAGCCAATGGCACCTCGGCTTTGGCCGATATGCATGCCATTTTGGTGCCAGGTGGCTTTGGTAAACGCGGAACGGAAGGCAAGATTGCCGCCATTGCCTACGCCAGAAAAAATAAAGTGCCGTACCTCGGCATATGCTTGGGCATGCAATTGGCGGTTATCGAGTTTGCCCGCAATGCGGCCAAATTGAACCTAGCCAACAGCACGGAATTCGACCCGGAAAGCCCGCACCAAGTGGTGGGTTTAATCACTGAATGGCAAGCGGCCGACGGCAGCAAGGAAACCCGCTCAGAAGATTCCGATTTGGGAGGCACCATGCGCTTGGGTGCGCAAGCTTGCCCCATTGTACCCAATACCATGGCTGCCGATATATACGGCAAGCAAGTCAACGAGCGTCATAGGCACCGCTATGAGGTGAACAACCATTACGTGGAGCAATTGAAAGCGGCCGGTTTAATTATTTCAGCCAGAACGCCAACGGAAGATTTGTGTGAAATCATTGAATTGCCTAAATCGGCCCACCCTTGGTTCATGGCCGTGCAATTCCACCCGGAATTCACCTCCAACCCGCGTACTGGCCATCCCTTGTTTACCGCTTTTGTTAGCGCGGCTTTGGCAAATAAAAAACATTGATGACGTCTGTGCCAGCAGTCTGCTAAGCGCTGCGGTATATAAAGGCCTTAAATGAAATTATGTAATTTTGAGGTGGGCCTAGACCACCCCTTATTTTTAATAGCCGGACCCTGTGTCATCGAATCCGAACAAATGGCCATTGACAGTGCGGGCCAGTTAAAAGAAATGGCCGCCGCCTTGTCTATGCCATTTATATACAAATCGTCTTTTGATAAAGCCAATCGCAGCGCTAACAGTACCTTTAGGGGCTTAGGCTTGGAGCAAGGCTTGAGGATTTTAGACGAAGTGCGCCGTCAAATTGGCGTACCGGTGTTGACCGATGTGCATACCGAGCAGCAAGTAAATGAAGTGGCTGCCGTGGTTGATGTGCTGCAAACGCCGGCTTTTTTGTGTCGCCAAACCGATTTTATTATGGCTTGTGCGAAATCCGGTAAGCCACTGAACATAAAAAAAGGCCAGTTTATGGCGCCGGCTGACATGCGTAATGTGGTGCAAAAAGCCCGTGAGGCTAATGGCAACCAGGACAGCATCATGGTGTGCGAGCGTGGTGTGTCGTTTGGCTACAACACATTGGTGTCCGACATGCGTGGCTTGGCCATCATGCGGGAAACCCATTGCCCAGTAGTGTTTGATGCGACCCATTCGGTGCAGCAACCTGGCGGTCAAGGCGATAAGAGTGGCGGGCAACGCGAGCATGTGCCGGTGTTAGCCAGGGCAGCGGTGGCCAGTGGCATAGCCGGCATTTTCATGGAGACCCATGCGGACCCCGATCGCGCTTTGTCCGATGGCCCCAATGCTTGGCCTTTGCATAGAATGCAAGAGTTGTTAGCCGTGTTGGTGGATTTGGATAAGCTGGTAAAAAAATCCGGCTTCATAGAACGTACATTATAAGAACTAGCTAAAACGGTTTAAGCCTATTGATTCTTGGCTAAACCATTAATTTGAGGAGTAAGTGATGAGTGCAATTGTTGATATTATCGCCCGCGAAATTTTAGACTCACGTGGCAACCCGACGGTGGAGTGCGATGTCTTGCTAGAAAGTGGCGTGATAGGCCGTGCGGCTGTGCCTTCAGGCGCGTCTACCGGTGCCAAGGAAGCCATGGAGTTGCGTGATGGCGACAGCACTCGTTATTTAGGAAAAGGCGTGTTGCAGGCAGTGGAAAACGTCAACACCGAAATCACCGAAGCCATTATCGGCTTGGATGCAGAAGAGCAAAGTTTTATCGATAAAACTTTGATTGAATTAGACGGCACGGAAAACAAAGACCGATTAGGCGCGAATTCCATTTTAGCCGTGTCCATGGCCTGTGCCCGTGCCGCAGCCGAAGAATCCGGTTTGCCTTTGTATCGCTATTTAGGCGGTTCAGGTGCGATGCAATTGCCTACGCCTATGATGAACATCATCAACGGTGGTGCGCACGCTGATAATAGCGTGGACATGCAAGAGTTCATGATTATCCCCGCCGGTTTGCCTAGCTTCCGTGAAGCCATGCGTTGCGGTGCGGAAGTGTTTCATCAATTGAAAAAAACACTGCATAAAAAAGGCTTGGCCACCACGGTGGGGGACGAAGGCGGTTTTGCGCCTAATTTGCCTTCCAATGAAGCCGCCATACAGTTAATTTTAGAAGCGATTTCTGCTGCCGGTTACGAGCCAGGTCGCGATGTATACTTGGGCTTGGATTGCGCCAGCACGGAATTTTATAAAGACGGTAAATACCACTTGGAGTCGGAAGGCTTGGCCTTATCATCGGCTCAGTTCACCGATTACCTAGCCACTTGGTGCGACAAATACCCGATTATCAGCATAGAAGACGGCATGGGCGAGTTTGATTGGGATGGTTGGGACATTCTAACCAAGCGCCTAGGCAAAACCACGCAATTGGTTGGTGACGATTTATTCGTGACCAACAGCAAAATTTTGCGTGAGGGCATACAGCGCGGTGCAGCGAACTCAGTCTTGATCAAAGTTAATCAGATTGGCACGTTGACCGAAACCTTTCAAACCATAGAAATGGCAAAACGTGCCGGTTATACCGCGGTGGTTTCGCATCGTTCCGGTGAGACCGAGGACACCACCATTGCCGATATTTCAGTGGCAACCAATGCCTTGCAAATCAAAACCGGTTCATTGTGCCGTTCTGAGCGCATTGCTAAGTACAACCAATTGTTGCGCATAGAAGAAGAGTTGGGTGACGCCTCTAGTTACGCCGGCATGGGTGCGTTTTACCAATTGTTTAAATAAGCCTTGTGAAAGCCCTCACCCTTATTTTTATTACCCTTATTGCCTTGCTGCAGTACCCACTGTGGTTGGGCAAAGGTAGTTGGCTAAGTGTGTGGAAATTAAGCCGTCAAATCAGTTTAACGCAAGAGACGAATCTCACTTTAAAGGCCAGAAATCAAGCCTTGGATGCGGAGGTGTTGGATTTGAAAAGTGGCCGCGCCGCCATAGAAGAGCGCGCAAGAAGTGAGTTGGGCATGGTTAAACAAGACGAGGTTTTTTACCAAGTGTTGGACGCCAGCAAACCCGCCATACTGCCTAAAGCTAAGCCTTAATCAGCACTCAATGCGTAGGGTAGGGTGCGCAGCTCCAGCTTGACGCCGTTAATGAAAAGATCGCCGGCGTCCATGCTGTCTAGGCGAATTTCGGCCAAGACGTCGTAGCCACCATTGGGTGCGGGCGCCGTTCTGACTAGCTTGCCTACCACTTCCTGTTTGTCCGTGACGGCATCCATGCCTGCTTGTACAGGCGTCGAGGTCGCTAAGTGAAGTAAATGCGTCCTGCGTTTCACTTTACCCAAGTAGTGGGTTCTGGCGACAATTTCTTGCCCGGTATAACAGCCTTTCTTGAAGTTAATGCCGTTAAGGCAATCCAAGTTAACCATCTGCGGCACAAACTCTTCTTGGGTGCTAGGCTGTATGTCCGGAATGCCGGCTTGTATTTCCAACCATTCCCATGCGGCTTTGCCTACCGGTTGGCAGGTTTTTTTCAGCTCTGTCCAAATGCGTTTGGCGGTGTCCGTGTTGCAGACAATTTCAAAGCGAGGCAATGGCCCGCTCAAGCGAATTAACGTGCCGTTTTCGTTGTGGCTCAGTTCTAAGGCTAGAGCAGGAATGGTGCTGAAAAAAGCCGACAAGGCTTGCTCGGCATTCGCTCCGCTGATGCCTAATTTCACTGTGACGTCGCTGATCGTGTCTAATTTGACCTTAGCGCGCATGACGTACATTTTTAGGCGTTTGGCGATGGGCTCAGCCAGTTCGCCGTTGAACTGCAAGTGGATGGCATCTGCCTGACGGTAAGCCAAAAATAGGGCCAACAAACGCCCTTTTGGGCTGCAGTAGCCGCTGTAATGCGCTTTGTCTGCGCCCAGTAAATTAACGTCGTTAGTCACCTGGCCTTGCAAAAAAGTCAGCGCATCGTCGCCGCTTAAGGCCAGCGTAGTCAAGTCTGATAGGTCACATAAGATGTCAGCTTGGGCTGCGCTCAATAGCTCATTTTGTATGTTGCCAAAAGAGACTATAGTTTCCTTATTGAAAACCGCGCTTTGTGTGCGTTGAAATGCTTGCCAATCGTTGTTTGCCATAGGTCACTCGTAGTGGGTAAATAGGGGGCAAGAAGCATTATATATTGAAGCGACCTATGCGGCATTAATTTAGCCGCCATGCGCTCTACTGGGGAACATATGCAGCAAATAGAATTGGCCATTAGGCCATCCATTGTTTTCTGTTGGGTATTAGGCAGCATGAGCTTGTTGGGCGTGGTGTGCTTGGCTGTGTTGCCCTGGCCGTGGCGACTGTTAAGTTGGCTAATGCTGCTAGCGGCTGCTGGCCATGCCATCTTGCAGCATGGTTTAAGGCGATTAAAGCATTCGGTCGTGGCCTTGCAGCTTAAACCAGATAACAGTGTCAGTATTTTACTTAAAGATGGCCGTAGGCAGGCGGTGCGTATCATGCCTAGCACAGTGGTCACGCCCTTATTGTCAGTGGTGCATTATCGCTTGCATGAGTCAGCGTGGTATTGGCCCATGCGCCACGTGCTTATTCTTGCCGATGCAGTGGACGCTGAGGATTACCGTCGTTTACGAGTGCGCCTAAGGTGGAACACGTTGGCGGTTTAATTGATTTGATTGTCGTGGGCAATGCTGGCTTCGTTAGCACTGACTCGGTTTTTGAACAATTCTTTTTTGTAGAATTTCAAACTGGATTGAATTTGCGCCCAGGGCTGTTTGCCTACATAGGCAAGTAACAATAACAGTGCCGCAAGGCCAGCTAAAACCCTGCTCAAATTATACGGCGCAATGTCACGCCTGGCCGGCTTTTGTTTTTTCATGGCGTCCAAAACATTATGCACGTTATCGCCATTCACGTAGTCACCACCAATTTCCTTGGCAACGTTTTTTAGGTACTCGCTGTCCAGTTTTGAGATAAACCTATCGTTGGCTCCGGCCACGCTGTCATCCCTCGTGCCTATGTTGGATTCGGAAATTTGCGCGATACCCGGTTGCAGGGCAAAGCTGTCGTTAGACCAATAGCCTATGAGTTGATTTTTTTCAGTCAACTTGGGGATGGCCGTGCCTTTTTCTGATCCTACGCCGACCAATAACCAGTCATCCGCACCTTGGAAACTCGTTAAGTCTCTGGTGTTAAATGCATGCAGTTTGGGGGCTTCTTCGCCGTCCGTTATTAAGACCACTTGCGCTGGTTCAGGGAAGCCGCGAACGGCTCTAGCGATGCTGTATAGGCTTTCGCGGATACGGCTGTTACCGGCCCAAGCATTACGCCAGTCTAAGTGGTCTATGGTGTCTTGTATGGCAGCAAAGTTTTCACAGACTTCAATAGGGGTATAGAGGGCCGCGACACTTGTGCCGGCAAATAAGCCTATGCTCACCTTGGTGTCGCAAGGCAGCGATGCCACGGTTTCATGCATCAATTGTTGGGTGTAGGCGATACGCGAGACCGGTTTGCCATTGATGCGCATGTCAACAGCGTTCATGCTTTGTGAAATATCGGCGACTAAAAAGTAGCTATAGATATTGTGCTTAAGCGGTATGGTAGGCTCAAGCATGGCCAGTAACAGCAGCAGCATGGCGCTGCTGAGTAGGGCCGTGTCGCGATTGGACTTAAAGTAAGCGATGAATTTTTTCACGGCAAGCCATTCGGTATGTTGCCCATGATGAGGCCGGGCGAGTCGGATTCGCCCACACCAGGGGTCGGGTTTTCTGGCAACAAGGTAATCACACGGTCTAGATTGCGGCGCGTGCCCCAATTGTTGTTATCTTGTTTGAGCGCTTGTTTGTAGGAACTGTGGGCCTGCGTCAGCAAGTACTCCACTTCATCGCGTACTTTAGGATCGTTGCCACCGCTTACTTGCAAGGCTTTTAAAAAGAACATATTGCCTATGTTGTGCTGCACTGCGGCCCTTTGCGCGGGCGTGCCTTTTTGCGTCAGTTGCGAATAGAGTAAGGTCGATTCTTTAAAGCGCTCGTTCTTAGCTAACCAATAAGCGGTGGCGTACTTGGCTTCAAAACTTTGCTTGTCGGTTTGCGGGTTTTTTCCTGTGCTCACCGCGCGATTAAAGGCGTAGATTTGCCTGATGCGGTTAACCTCATAGGCAATCGCAAGGCTGGCCAAGGTGGCCATAACGACTAAGAACAGGGTAAGTTTTTTGACGCTGACAGATGGGAATTTAAGGCTCATGGTTTTGTGTTCCAGGTTCTAAGCTCGAAGTATTTAACGCTAAGCAAAAGGCCTATCATGAGGGCCGCAATGAAATAACAGAGTTGCGTGTAATCATGACCAGGAATTTTTTGCATGTATTTGATGGGTTTCTTTTCTTTTTGATTGATGTCGGCTATGGCCGCCGCTAAGGTTTTTGGGTCTTCCGCTTGGTAGGCGTGAAAGGGCGTACGAAGCAAGTTGAAGTAGTTATACAGCTCGACTTCCGATGGCAGCATTTCTTCATAATGGTCTTGGTATTTGGGATCAAAAATATCGATACCAGCCGGTTGACGCAATACCACCCAATACAAAGACAGGTTGTAGCGCTCTAACCAGTCGCGTAATTTTTGTTGCACTTCTGCTCCAACTCGACCTGCGCCGTCTGATATCAAGATAATGGCCCTAGAGCCGGAGTCGGGCACCCGTTCAAATAAGCTGACGGCACTGCTTAAGCCGCCGCCAATATTGGTTTGAAATAATGAGTTGCCGGCCGTGGCGCTAATGGCGGCCAGAATCGCCTCGCGGCTATCGGTCAAAGGCAGTACGTACATGGCCGAGTTGCTAAACGTCACCACGCCTATCATGTCGTTTTTACGCTGGCTGACGAAATCGCTCATTATTCTGGCTGCGGCCACTGATTTTGTCTCGCCGACACGGCCCTCTGCGGTTCCGCCAGAAAAAGGGTCGTCCATACTAGCGCTGCGGTCTATAACCATGCCTATTTGCGCGCCCACGCCTATGCGTTGGATTTTTTGTTCCAAACTGTGCGGCCCAGCCAAGCCTAAGATAATGCAAAACAGGCTGATGGCAGCCAGAATTTTCAGCAACAAGCCTATTAAATTAGACAGGGGGTCGCTAGGCAACATGGCTACCCATGAATAGCCACGGCTATTTGCTCTGTCTAGCAGGATAGGCAGGGCGGCCAACGGCAGCAGCCATAACAGCAATGGGTGAGCAAAGCCCATTATTGGCTCGCTTTGCTTTTAACGTTAGGCAACAATCCGCGCTCGCAATCGCGCAATTGGCGGCTGAACTGTTGCAGCCATAGCTTAGGGCTTATGCCTAAGTGGGTGTGGGCCACGGGCGCAAAAAATACCATGCTGGATAGACTAAAAAAGCGCTCTAATTCTTGTTTTAATGGCGCGTAAGCCGGTTTATTTTTTAAAAACTGGTCTAGGTTGTTATTAAATAAAACGCTGCCAGCGGTTTTATTTAAGGCGGCATGCAAACGCGTGGCCGCTTCTTTAATGCCGGCTTCGTTATCCGGCATTTTGCGTATATCACGGTAGGCTTTGGCGAACGGCGCGCCCATTCTAGGTAGCCAGGCGTGCACGCCAAGGATATACAAGAGACCAAGTAAGGATAGGCTTAGCGCTGCTATGGCAAGGCCTAGCTGCATTAAGTCTGCTTGATCATCCAGAAACAAGGGGGGCACAAAGGGGCTCATTTCTTCTTTTAATTTAACCGCGCCAAATACCGAGAGCGGTGATATGCGGAATGAGTAGGAGGGGATGCGGTATTGCACTATTTCTTTGCTGTTGGTGTTGCGTAATTTTACAATTTCCGCACGCAGGGCAGCAGGCTTGGCTAATTTGCCGGTGGTGAATACTTGATAGCGCAATTGCAGCTCGTGGTTGACGCCTTCGTTGCTATCGCTCTCTTTGTGGCTGATTTTGATTAGTTCTATGCCAGAAATTTGACCACGGTAGCGGTGCTCGTAGCCTTCTATGGGGAGGGACTCTTTAACTAACTCATAAGGCTTTTTGACGTTTAAGATGATGGTCCTGTCCAAGACGTCGCCGACCACGTAACCTGCATCACGGCTAGGGTTGATTTGTTTGAGGCTCACGTACTTGGGGTTCACGTCCGGCAAAATGACGTCGGCGTAAACCGCTTGTGTAGCCATGGATAAAGCGCATAGCGCTAATAAAAATCGGGTTCGCATAAAAATACTCATTAATTTAGGCTGCCACGTATTGGTGGAAATAGTCGGTAAGTAAATCGGCATCAAAGTGGTTTTCCACAAAAAAAGGCTCCATGTCGTAGCGCGAAAACAAGGATTTGATCAGTTCGCGGCGTTCAGCAAAGCTTTGTAATATTTGCTCGCGGTAAGCTTTGCGCAAAAACAAGGTGCGTTTGGCACCGGTTTCAGGGTCGGTGACATTGGTGATGCCAAATTCTGGTAAATCCGTGTATTCGGTGGAGTCCCATAAAACCACCGGGACTATATGGTGGCGTTGCATTAATACCAAGGATTCTTCTAAATCGCTGATCGGCATGTGAAAGTCGGACACCATAAAAATCAGCGAGCGTTCGCGAGGCAATAAACGAACGGTGTCAATGACGCCGCGGCTGCCCACTTCGGCGGCTTGGTAATCACGCAGGTTTTCTGCCATTTCCACTGTGCTGTGTGGCCTGGCAGATAGCGTGCACAGCCAATCTTCCCTTACCACGTCATCAAAGCCGATGAATCCTACTAAGTCGCGGTTGCGGGTGGCCGATTGGGCGACCGATTGGGCAATGTCAGCTGCCACGGCTAATTTTTTTTGTTTGGCGCCGTATTGCATGGAGCCGGATAGATCGCACAAGACAAACACTGGTGTAACGCTTTTTTGATTAAACAAGCGCACATGGACTTGCTCCAATGGGTCGCGTATGGTTTGCCTAATGTCTATGCGTCTGGGATCCGGGTAGGCTAACAGCGTCGTATGGCCACGAAACTCCATGCCCATGCCGCGCTGGTTGCTTTTATGGCGACCAGGACGACGCGAGCGCGAACGCCAGCCGATGTGGTAGCTAAACTCTTTGATGTGCTGTTCAGACATTGAGTGGCCGCTGACGATGCTGGCTTATGGTGCAGCAATCGCGTTGATGATGCCGCTAAGCATTTCTCTAGCAATTTCCGTGCGACGCATTTCGTAAACCGGGCTAAATACCAAGCGGTGAGCCACGGTGGAATGAAACACGGCGTGAACGTCTTCTGGCAATACCGCAGTGCGATTGTTCAACCACGCGTTGACTCGAGCGGCACGTAAGACCATGCCCATGCCTCGAGGGCTGGCGCCAGATAGCACCAAGCGGTTCATGTCTACGCCCGCTATCTTCACGCCGAAGTCAGTAGGCGTTTTGGTTGCACGCCATAAATCCAAAACGTAATTGCGCAGGGTAGGGCTGGCGCTGATGCTATTTTGCAGCGTGGCGGCAAAGCCATTGAGTTGATCAAATTGCAACAAATCCTCAGGCACCTTGCCAACCAAGGCATCGACATCATGGTAGCGCGTATCGAAGACCAGGGATTCCAATATGGCTGGGTCGGATGGCACGGCAATGGGAATTTCCATCATAAAGCGATCGCGCGCGGCAGACGGGATGTCAAAGGTTTCTTCTTTTTCAACTTGGTTACGGTCGGCAAACACCAACATGTGTGGGAAGTAATGTTCTTTATTGAAAGCCGTGAGCGAACGTTCCGCCATCACCCTTAGTAGCAATGAATGCACTTGTGGGCGTGCACGGTTAATTTCGTTAAAAAAGAAAATCGATAAATTTTCACCCGACATCAGCAAGGGTCCGGCACTCACGTGCGGTTTGCCATCTTCACCTAAATAGGTGTGATAAACCAAATCATTAGGCATCAAATCGATGGTGCCTTCAATACGCTGGTAAGCACCACCTATGCCGCGAGAAAAAGCGCGTAGCAAAGTTGTTTTACCCACCCCTACGTCACCTTCAAGCAATACATGGCCGCGGGCAAAGATTGAGGTAGTGATTAATCGCACAGGGGTTTCTTGACCCACAACCACTTTATTGACTTCGGATTCTAAGGTGAGGGCGTGGTTGCGCCAGTCGGCTAGTTGTGTGTCGCTCATTTAAGGTGTCCCTGTAAGTGATTTGTTAAAATTTGTAACATAATGTGACCAGTTTACTGGTTTTGCCCAGACTTGGGTATGGTCCAGTTGTAACTTAATCACTATCAACGCACGGTTAATATAAACCAAAATATAAAAAGTGTATACAGACTGGTATATTTTTATTGGATTTGCCGCATGGCAGGAAAATATTCCACTGGATTCGCTTTGCGGGCTATTCAGAATGAAGCATATTGGATAAAAATAGTGGATAATTCCACACGCGCGCTGCAGGTTTAAAATTTGCGGCATTTTCAATATAAATAACGTTGCCCTAAAAAAATAATGACAAAACAAAATAGCTTTACCAAAGAAGAATTGCTGAAATGCGGCCGTGGTGAGATGTTTGGTGCAGGTAATGCGCAATTACCGTTGCCTCCTATGTTGATGTTTGACCGCATCGTGTCCATTACCGAAGACGGTGGCAAGTATGGCAACGGTCAAATCATTGCTGAGCTGGATATCAATCCGGATTTATGGTTTTTTGAATGCCATTTTACGGGTGACCCAGTGATGCCTGGATGCCTAGGTTTGGATGCCATGTGGCAATTGGTTGGGTTTTATTTAGGCTGGGCAGGCGGGCTTGGTCGTGGCCGTGCCTTAGGTGCCGGTGAGGTAAAATTCACAGGTCAGGTCTTGCCTAGCGCTAAAATGGCAACGTACACTATTGATTTGAAACGTGTAATTATGCGTAAATTGGTGATGGGTGTGGCCGATGCCACCATGAGTTTAGATGGGCGTGAAATTTACGCAGCCAGTGATTTGCGTGTGGGTTTGTTTACCAGGACGGATAATTTTTAATTCATCTGTTCAATAATAAAAAAGAGTTTAAGGGAGCGCGGGATGCGTCGTGTCGTAGTTACGGGGATGGGGATTGTTTCTAGTTTAGGAAACAATCAAACGGAAGTTTTAGATAGCCTAAAAAATGGTAAATCTGGCATCACTTTTCAACAAGAGTATGCAGACAACGGCTTGCGCTCTAACGTAGCAGGCTCAATTAAAAACCTCAATTTAGACGAGTTAGTTGATCGCAAATTATTGCGCTTTATGGCCAAAGGCCATGCCTATGCATGGTTGGCCATGCAAGAAGCGATTGCCGATGCCAATCTACCAGAAGACTTGGTGTCTAACGTTCGTACCGGTTTAATCGTCGGCGCGGGCGGCACTTCCACCGAAAGTATGTTGGAAGCTACCGATACCTTGCGTGAAAAAGGCATACGTCGTGTGGGGCCTTACATGGTGACTAAAACCATGTCTAGCGGCATAGCGGCCTGCTTGGCCACTGGCGCAAAAATCAAAGGTGTCAATTACGGCATCAGTTCAGCC
>JBEDKJ010000084.1:0-8451 GCA_041172285.1 Pseudomonadota bacterium | reverse complement strand
CACTTAAGGCAAAGCCCAAGGCAAAATCTTCCAGATTCTGGGCGGTAGCCAACATCACCGCATGCGACACACCGTTGTAGACCATGGCCACCGGGGTCTCTTCGGCCAAACAATCTTGCGCCTGCCGTAGTTCACCATCACGCCACTGTTGCACGCTTAGCAAACTTGAGGCCTGACTTAACACGACGGACTTAGTCACCATCAATCTATTTTAGCGGCTTCTGCATTCCTGCCCGCAAATGCCAATTGCGCCTCACTAAAGGTTTTGTAGTGCAATTGCCAATCCGACAACTGATTCACCCGCGACACTTGCACTGCCGTCACTTTAAACTCAGGGCAATTGGTCGCCCAATCACTGTTGTCAGTGGTAATCACGTTAGCACCCGATTCAGGGTGATGGAAAGTGGTGTAGATTACTCCCGCCTGCACGCGCTCAGTTAATTTAGCACGCAATACGGTTTCGCCAGCACGACTGGCTATGCCTATCCAATCGCCATCCTTAATACCTCTTTCGGTGGCGTCGTGTGGATGGATCTCCACCACATCCTCATGATGCCATGCCACGTTTTTGGTACGTCGGGTTTGCGCGCCTACGTTGTATTGCGACAAGATTCGACCGGTGGTCAAGATCAATGGATATTTAGCATTGACTCTCTCCGTGGTTGGCACGTATTGCGTGATAAAGAACTTACCCTTGCCGCGCACGAATGCATCAATATGCATGGTCGGCGTACCGGTAGGATACTCATCGTTACACGGCCATTGTATGCTGCCCAATTGATCCAGTTTTGCAAAACTCACGCCTTTAAAGGTGGGCGTTAATGCGGCAATTTCATCCATGATGTCACTGGCATGCTGGTAATCCATTTGGTAGCCCAAGGCTTGGGCCAACATGGCGGTAATTTCCCAATCTTCGTAACCTTGCCCGCCTACATTATTTTTAGGGGCCATGACACGGCGTACTGGTGAGATGCGGCGCTCGGCATTGGTAAAAGTGCCGCTCTTTTCTAAAAACGATGCGCCAGGGAAAAACACATGTGCATACATCGCCGTCTCGTTTAAGAATAAATCTTGCACGATCACGCATTCCATATTCTCTAAGGCATGGGTGACATGCTGGGTATTCGGATCGGATTGCACGATGTCTTCGCCCACGCAATACAAGGCTTTGAAGTGGCCTTCACTGGCCAAGTCCAGCATATTAGGGATTCGCAAGCCAGGCTCATCGCTAAGCGGCCTACCCCAAGCCGCCTCAAACAAGGCTTTCGCCGCCGGGTCTGAAACATGGCGATAACCAGGGTACTCGTGCGGCATGGAGCCCATGTCACATGAGCCTTGCACGTTGTTTTGGCCGCGTAATGGGTTGATGCCGACGCCTTCACGCCCAACATTGCCGGTGGCCATGGCCAAGTTGGCTATGCCCATAACGGTTGTGGAGCCTTGCGAATGCTCAGTCACGCCCAAACCATAATAAATGGCAGCGTTACCACCGGTAGCAAACAAGCGCGCCGCCTCCCTAATTTTATTGGCGTCCACGCCCAATTCATCGGCCAAGGCCTCTGGGGAATTCTCTGGCTTGGCAACAAAATCACGCCACAACACAAACGAGTCCCACTCGCAGCGTTCTTTAACAAAATCTTCCTTGACCAAACCTTCTGTCACCACCACATGGGCTAAGGCCGAAATCAGGGCGACATTGGTACCGGGGCGTAAATTTAAATGGTAATCCGCACGAATATGCGGTGAATTTTCCACTAAATCAATCGCACGAGGGTCGGCAATAATGAGTTTAGCCCCTTCACGCAAACGGCGTTTCATTTGTGAGGCAAACACCGGATGGCCATCGGTCGGGTTGGCGCCAATGATCATAATGACGTCCGAGTGCATCACCGAATCAAAGGTTTGTGTACCGGCTGATTCACCTATGGTTTGTTTTAGGCCATAGCCCGTTGGGCTGTGGCAAACACGGGCGCAGGTGTCGACATTATTGGTACCGAACACGGCTCGCACCAACTTCTGCGTGACGTACACTTCTTCATTGGTACAACGCGAGGAGGTAATGCCTCCCATAGCGTCTTTGCCGTATTTGGCTTCTATGCGTTTGATTTCACTGGCCGCGTAATTAATCGCCTCTTCCCAGCTAACCGACTGCCATTCATCCTTGATACTTTTCCGTATCATGGGTGTGGTGATTCTGTCTTGATGGGTAGCATAGCCCCAGGCAAAGCGCCCTTTAACACAAGAGTGACCGTGATTAGCGCCGCCGTTTTTATTCGGCACCATGCGCACCACTTCTTCGCCTTTCATTTCCGCGTTAAAGGAGCAACCCACACCGCAATAAGCACAAGTAGTGGTCACACTGTGCTCAGGCACACCGTGGTCAATGACGGTTTTTTCAATTAAGGTCGCGGTTGGGCAAGCTTGCACGCAAGCGCCACAGGACACGCATTCGGAGTCCAAGAAATTAGTGACCCCTGCTGCCACTTTTGATTCAAAGCCGCGCCCAGAAATGGTCAGCGCAAAAGTGCCTTGGGTTTCTTCGCAGGCACGCACGCATCGCGAGCAAACAATGCACTTGCTAGGATCAAAGCTAAAATAGGGATTGGATTCGTCTTTAACGGATTTGAGGTGGTTTTCGCCATCGTAACCGTAGCGTACTTCACGAAGGCCGACTGCACCGGCCATGTCCTGCAATTCGCAATCGCCATTGGTGGCGCAGGTCAAACAATCCAACGGGTGATCGGAAATATACAATTCCATGGTGCCACGGCGAATATCGGCCAATTTTGCCGTTTGCGTATGCACTTTAATGCCATCCGCAACCGGCGTTGTGCAAGAAGCGGGGTAACCACGGCGCCCCTCAATTTCCACCACGCACAATCGGCAAGACCCAAACGGCTCTAAACTATCGGTCGCACACAATTTAGGCACATTAATACCGGCCATGATGGAAGCACGCATGATGGATGTGCCTTCGGGCACGGTTATTTGCCTGTCATCGATGGTCAAGCTTACTTGTTTATTGGATAAGCTGGCTGGTGTGCCGTAATCCAATTGGTCATCGTAATTGGTGCGGCTGTGTTCGGGTTGATGGCTAGTGTTGTATTTAATGTCGTCCATGACGCTCTCCTATTCGGTTTTAGCCAAGCTAAACCGTGGCATCCTTAATGTTGAAATCTTCAGGGAAATGGTTAATTGCACTTAATACTGGGTACGGTGTCATGCCACCCAGTGCACACAGCGAGCCATTTAACATGGTGTCACTTAGGTCACGCACCAACTTGATGTTTTTAACACGATCGGTGCCGGCAATGATTTTATCCATCACCTCCACACCTCGGGTTGAGCCTATGCGACATGGCGTGCATTTGCCGCACGATTCAATGGCACAAAATTCAAAGGCATAGCGCGCCATTTTGGCCATGTCGACCGTGTCATCAAAGGCCACTATTCCGCCGTGGCCTAGCACAGCCCAAATAGCACTAAAGGCTTCGTAATCCAAAGGCGTATCGAATTGCGATTCCGGAAGAAAAGCACCCAAGGGACCGCCTACTTGGACGGCCTTGATGGGTCGACCACTGGCTGAACCGCCACCGTAATCGTAAAGCAGTTCGCGTAAGGTAATGCCAAAGGCTAACTCTACCAAGCCGCCCTGTTTAATGTTGCCAGCCAACTGTATGGGCAAGGTGCCGCGCGAGCGACCCATGCCATAGTCAGCGTAATATTGGGCACCCTTGTGCAGAATAATTGGCACCGTGGCCAATGAAATCACGTTGTTAACCACGGTCGGTTTGCCAAACAAACCTTCAATGGCTGGCAAAGGTGGCTTAAAGCGAACTAAGCCACGCTTGCCTTCCAAACTTTCTAATAAAGAGGTCTCTTCACCGCATACATACGCCCCAGCCGCACGGCGAACTTCTAGCTTAAAGCCATAGGATGAGCCTAGTATTTTGTCGCCTAAATACCCAGCCTGTTCGGCTTTAGCGATGGCTTCATTGAGCACCGCAAGTGCATGCGGGTACTCCGAACGCAAGTAAATATAGCCTTGTGTGGCGCCAACGGCGATGCCGGCGATGGTCATGCCCTCAATCAACACATAGGGGTCATTTTCCATGATCATGCGATCTGAATAGGTGCCGGAATCGCCCTCATCGGCATTGCAAACTATGTATTTTTGATCGGCCGCACAGCCTAATACGGTGTTCCATTTAATACCAGTCGGGAAGGCGGCGCCACCACGGCCACGCAGACCGGAATCGGTCACGGTTTTTACTATGTCTGCCGCCGATAAAGCCAAGGCATTTTTCAAGCCTTGGTAGCCATCGTGTGCCAAATAATCCTCTAGTGATACCGGATCGGTAATGCCTACACGGGCAAAGGTCAGGCGCTGTTGTTGCTTTAGCCAAGGCATCTCCTCGGTTAAGCCTAAATTTAATGGGTGCGCTTTCGCGCTAGCAGCCTCAGTATTTAAAAAATCGGCATCAAACAAGCCCTTAACATCGGCAGCCTTAACCGGCCCATAAGCCACGCGACCTTTATCCGTGGCCACTTCCACCATGGTTTCTAACCAGAAGAGGCCGCGCGAACCATTACGCACTATGGTCACGGCCATGCCGCGCTTGGCCGCCTCTTGGCTAATAGCGCTCGCTACTTTTTCCGCCCCTACCGACAGGGCGCTGGAATCGCGTGGTACGTAAACTATCGTGCTCATGTTAAACCTGCGCCTCCGTTTTTTTGGCATCTTGTATTAAGGCCTCTAAATCGGCTTTGCTGACGCGTCCAAAGATTTCCTCATCCATCATTACCGCTGGTGAAAGCGCGCAGTTACCAAGGCAGTAAACAGGCTCCAGGGTCACCGCTTGATCTTGGCTGGTTTCGTGATAATCAATGCTTAAGCATTGTTTGGCATGGGCTTCCAATGCTTCGGAACCCATGGCTTGGCAGGATTCCGCCCGGCATATTTGCAACACATGACGACCGGGTTTATGCGTTTTAAAGTGATGATAAAAGCTCACCACGCCATGCACCTCAGCCACCGATAAGCTAAGTGCCCGAGCTATTTTTGGGTAGGCTGATTCGGGTATGTAAGTTAGCTCGTCCTGGATAGCATGCAATAAAGGCAACAACGCCCCTGGGATTGATTTATATTGCGCGATCAGCTGATCTAATTTTTCAGTCCATCCTGCTTGCACGCTTAATGCCTGGTCGATAAGGGTATCTTGCAACGTCACTCTCCAAAACTGCTTTCGTGGTATTTTTTTAGCTATAAGTATAATACACTTGTAACAAGCTAGCCATTCCGACAAGACGTGATAAATAAAGTGCCCGATACCGCTCCTCAATTAATCGACCAGCATGGTCGTGTTGTCGATTACATTCGATTGTCCATTACCGATAGGTGTGATTTTAGATGCGCATACTGCATGGCCGAAGACATGACGTTTCTGCCAAGGGATGAGGTGTTGAGCCTAGAAGAGTGCGCACGATTGGTTAAAATATTCGTTAGCTTGGGCGTAAGCAAAGTGCGCATTACCGGTGGCGAACCTTTGGTGCGTAAAAATGCACTTTGGTTATTTGAAGAGATTGGCCAACTGCCCAAGCTAAAAGAGTTAGTGCTTACTAGCAACGGAAGTCAATTATACAAACAAGCCGACAAATTAAAGCGCGCAGGGGTTAAGCGCATCAACATCAGCCTGGACAGCTTAGACCCTATCCGTTTCAAACGCATTACTCGCACCGGCGAGCTCGATCAAGTCTTAGCCGGGATACAAGCTGCCAAGCAAGCCGGCTTTGATAACATAAAACTAAATAGCGTATTAATGCGTGGCGTCAATGACGACGAAGCCGTGCCCTTGGTTCAATTTGCCATAGACCAAGGCCTAGACATTTCCTTTATAGAAGAGATGCCCTTAGGCGAGGTGCAACACAACCGCTTATCGACTTTTTGCAGCAATGATGCGACCTTAAAAATCCTGCAAGCCGCCTTCCCAATGACGGCCAGTTCAAAAAGCACAGGCGGGCCGGCACGCTACTGGCAGCTAGCGAACAGCCCCAGCAAAATAGGCTTTATTTCACCGCACAGCCATAACTTTTGCGAACAATGCAACCGCGTGCGCATTAGCTGTAAGGGCGAACTTTTTCTGTGCCTGGGGCAAGACGATAAAGTCGAGTTGATGCCGCTGCTTCGTGCTCACCCCCACAACGACCAAGCTATCGTTGCCGCCATTTTAGCCAGCATGGCCATTAAGCCACTGGGGCACGATTTTGATTTAAGCCGCCAACAGCCGGCCGTGGTTCGTTTTATGTCGCACACGGGCGGCTAAGTCATGGCTATCAGCGCCATCATATTGGCTGGTGGTCGCGCCACCCGCATGAACGGCATAGACAAAGGCTGGGCCTTATTAAACCAGCGCGCTCTGATTAGCCACGTTATTTCCCGCTTATCGCCGCAAGTGGATGAAATCATCATCAATGCCAACCGTGAACTGGACCGATACGCAGCCTTAGGCTACCCAGTTTGGGCGGACAGCTACCCAGACTTTGTCGGGCCACTGGCAGGCATCAGCCTAGGTTTACAACACGCTCAACACGAGCACGTAGTATGCGTACCCTGCGACAGCCCCTTGCTACCCATGGACCTAGTCCACCGCATGTTTGCCGCATTAAAAGAGCACCAAGCGCAAATTGCCGTAGCCAGCTGCCATGGCCGCATTCATCCGGTTTTCTGCTTATGTAAAAAACCTGTTTTACCTACGCTGCAAGCCTACTTGCAAGAGGGCAATCGCCGCGTCAGCGACTGGCAAAAAAGCTTGGCTTACGTGGAAGTCGATTTTACTGACAGTGCGCAGGCATTTATTAATTTGAATACCGCAGACGACCTGGCTGCTTTAGAATTGCAGTTGTCAAATTAAGTCTAGTTTAGTCGCCAACATGCCCAACAGCCAAAACCCAGCGTCACGCTTGCCTAGCTTTATGGAAGATTACGACCCCAATGCCATGTCCGTGGCTAAGGCCAAATTATTCATCCAAGCGCACTTAAGCCCCCTAACAGCATGCGAACAAGTGCCCATAAAAGAGGGCCTAGGTAGGGTGTTGGCACAGGCAGTTTTGTCGCCAGCTCACGTGCCCAATTACGACAATTCGGCCATGGACGGCTACGCGTTCAACAGCCTAGATATCGCCGCTGAGGGCCAAACTACATTAAGCTTGATAGGCACAGCCTTCGCTGGCAAGGGCTTTAATCAGTCGGTGCAAACAGGTCAATGCGTGCGCATCATGACCGGCGCCATGATGCCCAGCGGGACAGACAGCGTTGTCGTGCAAGAAAAGGTTAGCATAACTGGAAACAGCATCAGCTTCTCTAAGCCAGCCAGCAGCAAAATGAACGTGCGTTATGCCGGCGAAGACTTAAGCTTGGGTCAAACCGTATTACCCTCTGGCCACCTCTTACAAGCGGCAGACTTGGGCTTGCTGGCCTCACTGGGGATTGCTCAAATCAGCGTATACCGCAAACTTAAGGTGGCATTTTTTTCCACCGGTGACGAATTAGCCGGCATAGGCCAACCTCTAAAAATTGGGCAGGTATATGACAGCAATCGCTACACCCTATTCGGCATGTTAAGTCGCTTAGGCGTTGACATCCTCGACTTAGGGGCGATTGCCGACGACCCCGACTTGCTGGAAAAAACCTTGCTCGCCGCCACCCAACAAGCCGATGCCGTGATCACCAGTGGCGGGGTGTCAGTCGGCGAAGCCGATCACATGAAAACGCTATTAAGTAAGCACGGCCAAGTGTTGTTTTGGAAAATCAATATGAAACCCGGTCGGCCTCTAGCCTACGGCAAAATTGGCGAGGCGCATTATTTTGGCTTACCTGGCAACCCGGTAGCCGTCATGGTGACCTTCTACCAATTTGTCCGCGAAGCTTTGCTTACGCTCATGGGGCAAAGCCAAATCCCGCCCCTACCCACTTTTAATGTGGTGTGCACGGAGCCCATAAAAAAACAAAGTGGCCGCACCGAATTTCAACGCGGCATCCTGTACACCGATCAAGACGGCTCATGGAAAGTTAAGCCGACTGGCAACCAAGGCTCAGCCATATTAAGCTCCATGTCTAAAGCCAACTGCTTCATCGTCTTAGACGAATCGGCCGGCAACCTAGCTGCCGGGGCGACCGTCGCCGTGCAAGTATTGCATGGCCTTATTTAGGCTAAGCAAAAGACAGAATTTAAAGCCATGCAAACGGCATATTGCAACAGCATGTTGTATAATTTTTCATCTTTAAACTTGCCTGCGCATTAATTTAAATTAGGCCTTACACTGCTTTTGAATTTCACCCTGAACCAGCTAACTACCCACCCCAATGATTCGAGCCAGCCCACCCTGATGTGGGCTTTAATCGGCTCATTGATGTTGCATGCTTTTATTGCACTGGTGCTGCCTAACTTGGCC
>JBEDKJ010000083.1:0-6540 GCA_041172285.1 Pseudomonadota bacterium | reverse complement strand
CCGCCGGAATTTTACCGGAGGCACCGCTCATGCGACCATCGGTCACAATTGCTACCCTAAAGCCCTTGTTTTGCAAGACGGCCATTGGCGGGGTTAATTTATGCAACTCTGGCATGCCATTGGCTTTGGGCCCTTGGAAACGCACCACCGCAATGAAGTCTTTTTCCAATTCGCCACGATCAAACGCAGCCAATAATTCTTCTTGGGCATCAAACACAATAGCCGGGGCTTCAATGATATGGCGATCGGCTGGCACAGCAGAAATCTTAATCACACTGCGACCCAAATTGCCTTTAAGCAAACGCAAACCGCCTGATTCGTCAAACGGCGCGGCGGCTGTGCGAACTATGCTTTCGTCTGGGCTTTCTTTAGGTAACGCTTTCCAAACCAGTTGCTCGTTTTCTTTAGCGGGCGCCTTGGCGTAATCACGTAGGCCGCCATTTGAAACCGTCAACACATCGGCGAACATGTAGCCGGCGTCGAGCAATTCGCGAATGACAAAGGCCGGACCACCGGCATCTTGGAATTGGTTAACATCCGCTTTGCCATTCGGGTAAACACTGGCCAATAAAGGCGTTGTTTTTGCCAAGTGGTAAAAATCCGTCCAGTCAATCATGATGCCAGCGGCACGGGCAACGGCCACCCAATGGATGAGGTGGTTAGTTGAACCACCTGTGGCCAATAAGGCCACCATGGCGTTCACGATCACGCGCTCGTCCACCAAGCGACCGATGGGGCTGAAATTTTCTTTTTTGGTATTAGCCAACACCATCTTCACCGCTTCTCGGGTTAGCATCTCACGCATGCCATCGTGCGGGTGAATAAAGGCAGCGCCTGGCACATGCAAGCCCATGGCTTCAAGCAACATTTGGTTACTGTTGGCGGTGCCATAGAAAGTACAGGTCCCCGCGCCGTGGTAGGCGGCCGATTCTGACGCCAACAATTCCTGACGGCTTACTTTTCCTTGCGCGTACTGCTCACGCACTTTGGATTTGGCGGTGTTATCGATGCCGGTGCTCATCGGCCCAGCAGGCACAAACACGCAAGGTAAATGACCAAAGTGCAAGGCGCCTATCAACAAGCCAGGCACAATTTTATCGCACACACCGAGTAACAAAGACGCATCAAACACGTCATGCGACAAAGCAATAGCGGTACCCATGGCAATGGTGTCGCGGCTAAACAAGGACAATTCCATGCCAGGCTCACCTTGGGTGATGCCGTCACACATGGCCGGCACGCCGCCAGCCACTTGCACGGTGGCACCGTGCTTGGTCGCCTCATGGCGAATAATATCCGGGTAATTTACGTAGGGCTGATGCGCTGAAAGCATCTCATTGTAAGCCGTGACGATGCCAATATTCGGTGACTTCTCAACCAATACGCGAAACTTATCGTTGGCTGGCATGGCAGCAAAAGCGTGCGCCACGTTAGCGCAACCCAATCGATCGGCACCACGCTGGCGATTCACGATATCGTCTATACGATTTAAGTAAGCCGTGCGAGTAGGACGGCTTTTTTCAATAATACGCTCGGTAACTTCTATATGAGATTGCTTCATTTTCTATATGACCATAAGTGTGATGAACTACCTCGATTATCCCTCAATGCCGGCCTCATCGTCAAACGAATGATGGGCTGACGGGCAGAAAACCGCCTAGCTACGGCACATTTAAGAATCGCCGTGCACCGCTCCAGACTCCGCTATAATTCGTTTATGCGATTTATAAGTTTTAAGTTATTGAAGTTATTGCTGACGATCTTTGCCTTATTGCCACTGCCGGTTGTGCATGGTTTAGGCAAGTTGTTAGGTTGGCTGGGCTCGGCTTTATCCCTGCAGCACGCGCGCATTAGCGCCGACAACTTACACTCCAGTGGCATCTACCCCAATCCAGCAGAATTTAAAAAAGCCGCGCGCCAAAGTATAGGCGAGTCGGGCAAAGCCTTGCTAGAAAGCTTGGTCATCTGGCTGCGCAGCGACCAACGTCAAGCTGCATTAGTCAAAAGCTTTGTCGGGTGGGAGCACATAGAACAAGGTTTAGCCAGTGGCAAAGGCATCATTTTCCTAAGCCCGCACATAGGTTGCTTTGAAATCACTTCACTGTATGTGGCCAACCGCTTTCCCATCACGGTACTTTTCCGCAGCCCGCGCCATGCTTGGATGCTACCCGTCATGAATTTGGGTCGCCAACGTGGCATGATCAGCTTGGTGCAAGCCAATGCGCAAGGCGTTAAACATTTATTGAAAGCACTGCAACGCGGCGAAGCCATAGGCGTGCTTCCAGACCAAGCGCCGCAGGAAGGCGAAGGCGAATGGGCACCATTTTTTGGCCGGCCCGCTTACACCATGACGCTGGCGTCGAAGTTAGCCAAAACCACGGGCGCGCAGGTGCTCATGGTATTTGGTGAGCGCTTAAGTTACGGGCGAGGCTACACCATCCACGTGCGGCCAATTGCCGACGGTGGTATAGACACACCCAGTCTGCTCAATAGCGAAATTGAACGCACCATATTGCAGTGCCCTAAGCAATACCTATGGGGCTACGACCGCTTCAAAGCCCGCGACTAATCGGCCAGGCTTGGCCAAATAGGCCAGGGCAAAAACCCGTCTTTTCTATCCCTGAAAAAAATAATTAAAAAAATTGGCCATTCTCGCTTGAGATTTTGCCGGCCATCCCCATTGAAGTGGCATTGCAATAAATTTATAGGACCCATTCATGACTGAAAACGTAAACGACAGCCCTTCAACGCCAGCCGACGAGGAAAGCCAAGCTAACACGCCTGCAGCGACCCCTGAAGAGCGCATTGCCGAATTGGAAGCGCAATTAGCTGAAGCCCAAGCGACCGTGCTTTACACCAAGGCCGAGGGTGAAAACATTCGCCGCCGCGCCATGGACGACATCGAAAAAGCGCGCAAATTTGCCTTAGAAAAATTCTCCAATGAATTGTTAGCGGTTAAAGACAGTTTGGACGCGGCCTTACTAATTGAGGCCACCGAAGTGCAAAGCTACAAAGACGGCGTCGACCTCACCGCCAAACAACTGGCCGCGGTATTTGATAAATTCAACATCGCCGAAATCAACCCAGTGGGTGACAAATTCGACCCCAATAAACACCAAGCCATCAGCATGTTGGAAAACAGCGGCGAACCCAATACCGTCACCAGCGTATTGCAAAAAGGCTACACCCTTAATGACCGCGTGTTACGCCCGGCATTGGTGATGGTGGCTAAATAAAAAATAAACACTTGAAATAATCGCAACAGACCTCATTGTTAGTGCATCAGTAAATTCGCCACCTAACAGCAACACGATAAACAGGGCTCACCCTCGGTTAATTGGCGTTCATTAGTGGTTAAACATAATTAATAAAAGGAAAGAAAAAAGATGGCAAAAATCATTGGTATAGACTTAGGCACCACCAACTCATGCGTGGCTGTAATGGAAGGCGGCAAACCGCGCGTGATTGAAAACTCCGAAGGCACACGCACCACGCCTTCTATTATTGCTTACCAAGAAGACGGTGAAATCCTTGCCGGCGCCCCGGCTAAACGCCAAGCAGTGACCAACCCTAAAAACACACTTTTTGCGGTTAAACGTTTAATCGGCCGTCGTTTTGACGAAAAAGAAGTGCAAAAAGACATCGGTTTAATGCCTTACAGCATTGCCAAAGCCGACAACGGCGACGCGTGGGTAGAAGTGCGCGGCGTAAAAATGGCGCCACCACAAATTTCTGCTGAAGTGTTACGCAAAATGAAAAAAACCGCCGAAGATTACTTAGGCGAAGAAGTCACCGAAGCGGTGATTACCGTGCCGGCTTACTTTAACGACAGCCAACGTCAAGCCACCAAAGACGCAGGCCGCATTGCCGGCTTGGATGTCAAACGCATCATCAACGAACCGACTGCAGCGGCATTGGCATTTGGTTTAGACAAACAAGAAGGCGATCGCAAAATTGCCGTATACGACTTGGGCGGCGGTACCTTTGACGTGTCCATTATTGAAATTTCCAGCATCGATGGCGAACACCAATTTGAAGTGTTGTCGACCAACGGCGACACCTTCTTAGGCGGCGAAGACTTCGACAACCGTTTAATTGACTTCTTGGCCGACGAGTTCAAAAAAGAAAACAACGGCATGGATTTGCGCAACGACTTATTGGCTAAACAACGCCTAAAAGAAGCCGCGGAAAAAGCCAAAATTGAATTGTCTGGCGCCACTCAAACCGAAGTGAATTTACCTTACATCACTGCCGATGCCACTGGCCCGAAACACTTGGTGGTAAAAATCACCAGAACGAAATTGGAATCCTTGGTGGAAGATTTGATCGAGCGCACCATGGCACCATGCCGCACGGCAATTAAAGACGCCGGCGTGTCCGTAGACGACATCACCGACGTGATCTTGGTTGGCGGTCAAAGCCGCATGCCTAAAGTGCAAGAAAAAGTAAAAGAAATCTTTGGTAAAGAACCGCGTAAAGACGTCAACCCAGATGAAGCGGTGGCCGTGGGTGCAGCCATTCAAGGTGGCGTATTACAAGGCGACGTGAAAGACGTGTTGTTATTAGACGTGACGCCGTTATCACTCGGTATCGAAACCTTGGGCGGCGTGATGACGAAAGTGATCAAGAAAAACACCACGATTCCTACCAAGGCATCGCAAACTTTCTCAACGGCTGACGACAACCAAAATGCCGTGACCATACAAGTGTTGCAAGGTGAGCGTGAAAAAGCCGCGGCCAACAAATCCTTGGGCCAATTTAATTTAAGCGACATTCCACCTGCACCACGTGGCATTCCGCAAATTGAAGTGACCTTTGATATCGACGCTAACGGCATTTTGCACGTGAGCGCCAAGGACAAAGCCACCGGTAAAGAAAATAAAATCACCATCAAAGCCAACAGCGGTCTTAGCGAAGCCGAGATTCAGCAAATGGAAGAAGATGCCCTTAAATACGCTGACGAAGACAAGAAATACCGTGAGTTGGTCGATGCACGCAATGCCGCTGACGGCATGGTGCACTCCGTGAAAAAATCCTTAAGTGAGCACGGTGATAAATTGGATGCAGCGGAAAAAGAAGCAATAGAAGCGGCCATTAAAGACGTGGAAGAAGTCTTGCAATCGGATGACAAAGACGCGATTGAAGCCAAAACCACGGCCTTAACGGAAGCCTCACAAAAATTAGGCGAGAAGGTCTACGCTGAGCAACAAGCCCAAGCCAACACCGAATCTGCACAACAACCAGAAGGCGAAAAAACCGTCGATGGCGACGTGGTGGACGCGGAGTTTGAGGAAGTGAAAAAAGACTAATTAAGTCTAGGCGAGCACGCGAAAACGAGTCGTTAGCACCGGTATTAGGTGCTAACGACTTTTTCGCAACTCACTCAGGACTGCCGACTAACGAGCAACCACTAGCGACTAAAACATGGCAACTAAACGAGATTATTACGAAGTACTGGGCGTCAACAAAGACGCCAGCGCAGAGGAAATCAAAAAGTCTTATCGCAAATTAGCGATGAAGCACCACCCTGACCGCAACCCGGACAACCCGAAAGCCGAAGAGAACTTCAAGGAAGCCAAAGAAGCCTACGAAATGCTCAGCGACGATCAAAAGCGCGCCGCTTACGACCAATACGGCCATGCCGGTGTAGAGCAAGGAGCCGGCGCAGGTGGCTTTGGTGGTGCCGGTTTTGGTGATGCCTTTGGCGACATCTTCGGTGATATCTTTGGTGGCGGTCGCTCGGGCGGGCAAGGCAATAAAGTCTACCGTGGCGCCGATTTGCGCTACAACATGGAAGTGTCTTTGGAAGACGCAGCCAAGGGCACGGAAACTAAAATCCGCATCCCGGTGCAATCCACTTGTGAAACCTGCAATGGCTCAGGCGCCAGACCGGGTACGCAACCGGTTAGCTGCACCACCTGTGGCGGCCATGGCCAAGTGCGCATGCAACAAGGCTTTTTCTCGGTGCAACAAACCTGCCCCAAATGCCACGGCAGCGGCAAAATGGTCAAAGACCCTTGCCCAACTTGCCATGGCGCAGGCCGCACCAAGCAAAACAAAACCTTGTCGGTTAAAATCCCAGCCGGCGTGGACGAAGGCGACAGAATACGCTTGAGTGGTGAAGGCGAAGCCGGTGTGAACGGCGGGCCTACCGGTGATTTATACGTGGTCATCCACCTCAAAGAACACGCCATTTTCCAACGCGAAGGCGGCAATTTGCATTGTGAAATGCCTATCAGTTTTAGCACCGCTGCCTTAGGCGGCGAAATTGAAGTGCCTACTTTGGACGGCTCAGCGAAGATGAAAGTGCCTGCTGAAACCCAAACCGGCGCGGTCTTTAGATTGCGCGGCAAAGGCATCAAACCCTTGCGTCAATCCGAACACGGCGATTTGATGGTGCACGTAGTGGTGGAAACTCCAGTCAAATTAACTGAAAAGCAGAAAGACTTATTACGTGAATTTGAAACCAGCACCCAAGCGGATTCGGGTAAACACAGCCCACGCAATAAATCTTGGATGAATAAAGTTAAAGATTTTTTT
>JBEDKJ010000082.1:0-9295 GCA_041172285.1 Pseudomonadota bacterium | reverse complement strand
CATCACCGGTCAATTTAAAAAATGGGAAGACAAATCTTTCCGTCTTGGCATGATCGTGTTCATTTGCTCTGAGGTCGCTTTCTTTGCGGCATTCTTTGGCGCCTTGTTCTACATGCGCGTCCTGTCCGTGCCGGAATTAGGTGGTTACGATTTAGACATCACGCCGTATAAAGATTTCTTGGGTTCATGGCCATCAACTGGCCCAGGCGGCTTAACTGTTAACGGTGAATTTAAACCGGGTCCATTGCACCCAATGGGCGCATGGGGCTTGCCAGCGATCAACACTGCGTTGCTATTAACCTCTGGTGCGACCATCACTTGGGCACATTGGGGTTTGATTAAAAACAACCGTAAACAATTGGTGCTGGGCATGGCCTTAACCGTGTTGCTCGGTGTTGCTTTCTTGGCTTGCCAAGCGATGGAATACCATGAAGCCTACACCGAAATGGGCTTGACCTTGGCTTCTGGTGCATACGGCGCTAGCTTCTTCATGTTGACCGGTTTCCACGGTTTCCACGTGATGTTGGGTACCATCATGTTGATCGTAATCCTATTGCGTTGCATGAAAGGCCACTTTACCCCTGAGCACCATTTTGGTTTCGAAGGCGTGGCTTGGTACTGGCACTTTGTGGACGTGGTTTGGTTAGGTCTATTCGTGTTCGTATACTGGCTATAAGGTTTAGCTAAATAAAAAAGGCGATGCATCTGCATCGCCTTTTTTGTATCTAACGCTCGCTTAGTTTAATGCGCGCTTTCCCAGTTATTGCCCACGCCCACTTCCACCAATAATGGCACGGATAATTCAGCCACGCCTTGCATGAGTTCGGTGAGTTTGCCTTTCACTGCAGCTAATTCGTGTTCAGGCACTTCCAACACCAATTCATCGTGCACCTGCATAATCAATTTGGTTTGCAGCTTGGCCTCGCCTAACCATTTGTCGACAGCGATCATCGCCAGCTTGATTAAATCGGCGGCCGTGCCTTGCATGGGTGCATTGATCGCAGCCCGCTCTGCGCCGGCGCGGCGCATGCCGTTCGGGCTGTTAATTTCCGGCACCCACAAGCGTCGGCCAAAATAGGTTTCAACGTAGCCACGTTGCTTGGCCATCTCACGCGTGCTTTGCATGTAATCGCGCACCCCGGGGTAGCGGGCAAAATAACGCTCTATGTAACTCTGAGCCGAGGCGCGATCGATGTTTAAGTTTTGTGCCAAACCAAACGCGCTCATGCCATAAATCAAACCGAAGTTAATCACCTTGGCGTAACGGCGTTGTTCGCTATCGACGGCGGCCAAGTCCACGCCAAAAATCTCCGCCGCGGTATGACGGTGAATGTCCTCGTTATTGGCAAAGGCCTTCAGCATGCCGGCGTCTTGCGATAAATGCGCCATGATGCGCAGCTCAATTTGCGAGTAGTCGGCCGACACAATCACGCTGCCCGGTGGGGCAATAAAGGCCTCGCGTATGCGTCGGCCTTCGGCGGAGCGCACCGGTATGTTTTGCAAGTTAGGATCTGAGCTGGCCAAGCGACCGGTGATGGCCACGGCTTGGTTATAGCTGGTGTGCACGCGACCGGTGTTGGCGTTGATCATGCGCGGCAATTTATCAGTGTAGGTGGACTTTAATTTGGCCAAGCCACGGTATTCCAATAACACCTTAGGCAAGGGGTGATCCAAGGCCAATTCTTGCAACACGTCTTCGTCGGTCGACGGCGCGCCCGATGGGGTTTTCTTGGTGGGCTTGATGCCCAATTTATCGAACAGAATTTCTTGCAATTGCTTAGGCGAAGCCAAGTTAAACGGTTGGCCAGCCAACTCGTAAGCCTGGTTTTCTAGGGCGATTAACTTATTGCCTATTTCGTTGCTTTGGCTGGCCAGCATGGCCCGGTCTATCAGCACGCCGTTACGCTCTATGTTAAACAGCGCTTGTGAGCTGGGCATTTCAATCTGGCTGTAGATGTAATCCAGCTTGCTGTCTGCCGCCACCTGCGGGTACATGGCTTGGTGCAATTGCAGTGTGATATCGGCGTCTTCTGCGGCATACTCGGCCGCCGTTTCCACCGTCACTTGGTTAAAGGTCACCTGCTTGGCCCCTTTGCCTGCCACCTCTTCAAAGCTGATCGGTTTAAAGCCTAAATGCCGCTCGCTCAAGGCATCCATGCCGTGGCTTTTGTGCGATTCAAACACATACGATTGCAACAAGGTATCGTGGGCAATGCCGTTGATGGCAATGCCATGATTGGCCAACACGTGTTGGTCGTATTTAAGGTTTTGCCCCACTTTTTTAATGGCCGGGTTTTCTAGGATGGGCTTAATCTTCGCCAAGCATTCGGCAAAATTAAGCTGCACAGGCGCATCGAAATAATCGTGCATCAAGGGTAAATACGCCGCGCTGCCGGCTGCCACGCTAAACGACAAACCGACAATTTTAGCGGTCATGGGGTCCAGCGAGGTGGTCTCGCTATCAAAGCAGATTAGCGGCGCGCTGGCCAGTTTGGCCAGCCAGCTGTCCAATTGCGCGGTCGTTAATAGGGTCTCGTATTGGCGTTGGGTGTTCACGGCGTGCTGGGTCACGGCAAACATGTCCACCGTATCGGCGCTTTGTACGCTGCTGCTGGTTGGCATGGCCTTAGGGCCGCTGGGTGCGTGTTGATCGCCCATGCTGTCCAATTCGCGGCGCCAGCTTTTAAACTCGAAGCGTTCAAACAATTCTGCTAACTTGGCTTTGTCTATTGCTTGCGGGGCTAGGTCGCTTAAGTGTTCTTGTATGCCGACGTCGCAGCGTATGGTGATCAGTTCGCGAGCAGTGGGTAACCACGGCAAGGCCTTGCGTAAATTCTCGCCGACCACGCCGCCTATCTTATCGGCATTGGCCACGATATTGTCTAGGCTGCCGTATTCTTGCAACCATTTCACCGCCGTTTTAGGCCCGACTTTTTCCACGCCCGGCACGTTGTCTGAGGTGTCGCCGATTAATACCAGGTAATCAATAATGAGGCGCGGCGGGATACCAAATTTCTTTTCCACACCGGCAATGTCCAGCACGTCGTCTACGCGTCTAAACGCATCGCGCATGGTGTTGACCACGGTGATGTGCTCGTTAACCAATTGCGAGATGTCTTTGTCGCCGGTGGAGATGATGACGCGCACGCCTTCGCGTTCCGCCTGTTTGGCCAGCGCGCCTATCACGTCGTCGGCCTCCACGCCGCTCTCCATGATGAGCGGCCAACCCATGGCCTTGATCGCCTCGTGTAAGGGCTCTATTTGCGCGCGCAGTTCGTCTGGCATGGACGCGCGGTTGGCTTTGTATTCTGGGTAAATGTCGTCCCTAAAGGTTTTGCCTTTTGCATCAAAAACACACGCGCTATAATCGGAGGGGTAATCTTTATGCAAACGGCGCAACATATTAAGCACGCCTTGTATGGCGCCGGTCGGTTCGTTTTGACTGTTGCGTAAGTCAGGCATGGCGTGAAAGGCCCGATACAGGTAGGATGAACCATCAACCAATAACAATGTTTTCATAAAGTCGCGCTTTCAATTATTACTTAGGTGCCAGAACATGAGTGTTACAAAAAAACCGCAAAAGGTCCCCAACATCTGTGACCCCGATTCACAGGGCGTGCATCAAACCGGACAAGAGTCGTGGCGTGCCTTTGAGATTATGGCAGAATTCGTTGGGGCCACCGAGCGACTCAAATCCATCACCCCGGCCGTGTCTATATTCGGCAGTGCTCGCACACCGCAAGACCACCCGTATTATAAGCTAACCGAAGAGGTTGCAAGGCTGTTAAGTGAGTCGGGTTTTAGCGTGATTTCCGGTGGCGGCCCCGGTCTCATGGAAGCGGCCAATAAAGGCGCGTATCCTGGCCCATCGCCTAGCGTGGGCTTAAACATTGAGTTGCCGCATGAGCAAACACGCAACCCTTACCAAGACATCAGCCAAAATTTCCAGCATTTCTTCATGCGTAAAGTCATGTTCGTTAAATACGCCAGTGCCTACGTGGTCATGCCTGGCGGCTTTGGCACCTTGGACGAAGTGATGGAGGCGGTGACCTTGGTGCAAACTGGCAAAACCATCAAGATTCCCATCATCTTGGTCTGCGAACCGTTTTGGCGCGGCTTGCTCGATTGGATTAAAACCACCTTGGTCGATGAAAAAATGATTGCGCCAGAAGACCTTGATTTAATTCAGGTGATAGACGAACCGGCGAAAATTGTCGAGGCCATCTTCAAGCATTACGAAGCGCGTGGCTTTAAATTGTCGGCCGAAGAAGAGCGCGTGCAACTTTATTTATAAGCCTTTATTTGCAATCTAGCTAAGACTAGGTGCAGGTAATTTGTTAAAATAAAAGCGTTGCAATCGATAGTTTAAAAAAGAGAGCGAGTGCCCGTCATGCGAAAAATCCACCTCAGTTTAGCCCTGTTGCTAGCGTTCATGGCATTGCCTGGGTTTGCCGCCGACAATAAAGCGCCGCCGCCCGATTTGCAAACCCTAGAAGAATTGCCGCCGCCGGCCATCAGCAACGAAGAAAACGCCGACGAACCGCAAATCACCATCATTAAAAAAGGGGAAGAAACCATAGAGGAATACCGCATAGGCGGTCAGCTGTATATGTTGAAAATCACCCCGGCTAACGGTGTGCCGTATTACATGCACAAAGAAGACCAAGACGGTGGTTGGTTAAACGATGGCCCGGTGCCACCCATGAGCATTCCTAAGTGGACCATATTCCGATTTTAAATTTTTGGCATACTAGGCTAGCGCGAGCTGGCCTTTTTGATAATCAGCACCGCGTGCACACACCTTACTCAATCGCTTAATTTATGTCGGTATTCACCACAGTCAGTTTTACCCAATTGCAAGCTTGGCTTAAGGATTACGCCATAGGCGAGCTAGTTGAGTTAAAAGGCATCGCATCTGGCATCACCAACACCAATTACTTCGTCACCACCAGCCAAGCCAAATACGTGCTGACTTTATTTGAGCACAACAGCTTGGATGAGCTGCCGTATTTTATTGATTTAATGAGCCACTTGGCCGCCCACGGCATTCCTTGCCCAGCGCCGATTAAAGACCAATCCGGGCAAAGCTTGCACAGCTTAAACGGCAAGCCGGCGGTGCTGATCAGTTGTTTAAAAGGCCAAGACGTGGTCCAACCCAATTTGGCCCAATGCCGTGCCGTCGGTCGCGTGTTGGCTCAGATGCACGTGGCAAGCTTATCGTTTGATTTGCAGCCCAATCACCACAACAGCCACAATTCACGTGGCGCAGATTGGCGCGAGCAGACTGCCGCCTTGGTCATGCCGCACTTGAGCGCGGCCGAGCAAACTTTATTGAGCGACAGCATGGCCTTTCAAGCCAAGTTGGACGTGGCCGATTTGCCTAGCGGTGTCATTCATGCGGATTTATTCCGCGACAACGTGTTGTTTGATGGCGATGAAATAGGCGGCTTGATTGATTTTTACTACGCATGCCACGATGTGCTGGCCTACGATTTGGCCATTGCCGTTAACGATTGGTGCGTGGAAGCAGACGGCCAATTTGATGCCAGCCGCTTGAGCGCCATGTTAGACGCCTACCAAGCAGTGCGCCCGTTTAGCGCTGCCGAACAAGTGGCCTGGCCTAGCTTGTTGCGCACCGCCGCCTTGCGCTTTTGGTTGTCACGCTTGCACGATAAAATCTTCCCGCAGGCCGGTGAATTAACCCACGCTAAAGACCCCGATCACTTTAAACGCATATTGACCTTACGCACGCTAGGATAAGCCGCAATGAGTACCGATAATCCAACGACCTTACCGCTATTTAGGCAAGTGCCTGCCAGCCACGCATGGGCTTGGACGGTGCGTGGCTTTCAATTGTTTAGAGCCAATCCGGCCATGTGGATCATCCTCTGGGTCATCTACCTTGCCATCATTTTGCCCATCTCATTAATCCCGCTAATCGGTTCAGTGATCACCACCTTGTTAGCACCGGTGTTTGCTGCGGGCATGATGTGGGGCTGCCAAGCCGTGGCGCAGCAGCAGGATTTGGAAATCAATCACTTGTTTGCCGGCTTTAAGAAAAACACCTCGCAGCTCATCAGCGTAGGCGGTATTTACATGGCCTGCTTGCTGGCTGTGGCCGTGATGGTGGTCTTAAGCATGGACAGCGCGACCATTACCGCCATTAAATTAGAGCAAGGCCTCACCAACGAGCAAGCCGATGCCATGCTGCTGCCTTTGTTTTTTGCCATGTTGTGCATCGTGCCGATTTTGATGGCGTATTGGTACGCGCCTTTATTGGTCGGTTTGAATAATTTAACGGCGGGCCAGGCGCTGAAATTAAGCTTCACGGCCTGCCTAAAAAACCTGTTGCCGTTCTTTGTCTATGGCGTGATTTTTACCTTGATGTTGTTGGTCGCCATCGTTCCATTTGGTTTGGGTTTATTGGTTGCCGTGCCGGTCATGATGACCAGCTTATATGCCAGCTACGAAGACGTGTTTGTGCACACAACAGCCAACTAGCCATTAAATCGCGCTTAGCCTAAATGGGGGTGAGTTTAGCGAACTCCATGGCCAACCACTTCAAACCTTGGTGGCCAAAATTCACTTGCACGCGCATGTCGTTGGCATTGCCTTCGTAACTCACCACCACCCCGTTACCAAATTTCGCATGGGCCACTTGCTGGCCTATTTTCCATGGCATGGCATTTTTTTGGCTCTCACTTTGTTGCGCGCTCATGATGGCCGGCATGGCATTGTAATCGCGGCCACTTTTCGCCACCGGTTTGCTGTTGAGGCGCTTGAGTAAGGCCTCGGGGATTTCGTCTAAAAAGCGCGAGGCGATACCGTAGCGCACTTTGCCATGCAGCATGCGGCTTTGCGCGTGGCTTAAATACAAGCGTTGGCGTGCGCGGGTCACCGCCACGTACATCAAGCGCCGCTCTTCCTCTAGGCCTTGGGTTTCGTACATACTTTGTTCGTGCGGGCACAAGCCTTCTTCTAACCCGCTGATGAACACCACTTTAAATTCCAAGCCCTTGGAGGCGTGCACCGTCATCAGTTGCAAGGCATCCTTGCCAACGTCGGCTTGGTGTTCGCCGGCTTCCAAACTGGCGTGACTTAAAAATTGCGTGAGCAAGTCTTGCTCGGTTTCGCCGTCGACGTTGTTGTGGTTGCCAAAATCTTGGTTGGTAAACGACACCGCTGCCGTCACCAACTCTTTCAAGTTTTCGATGCGGTCTTCGCCTTCTTTGTCGTTTTCGTAATGCGCCATTAAGCCCGATAGCGAGGTGGCCAATTCGGTTAGTTCAGCTAGGCTGATGCCGTAAGCTTGGTCTACCATTTGCCGGATTAAGGCGACAAAGCCCTCTATGCCTTTGGCACCCAGTTTACCGTTACCAACTTTGTTGATGGCCGCTTGCCAGATGCTGCAATTCTCCGCCCGGGCGCTTTCTTGTAATTGCTCTAAGCTGCGTGCGCCTATGCCGCGCGCCGGGAAGTTAATCACGCGCAACAAAGCGGTGTCGTCGTTGGCGTTGGCGATTAAGCGCATGTAAGCCAAGGCGTGCTTGATTTCCGCGCGTTCAAAAAAGCGCAAGCCGCCGTATACGCGGTAAGGCAAATTGGCCGAAAACAAGGCATGCTCTAAGATGCGCGATTGCGCGTTGGATCGGTACAAGAGGGCGATCTCACCCAAGGAAGTGCCCTCGCAATGCAGCATTTTTATTTCGTCGACAATGAATTGCGCTTCGTCGTTATCGTTATACGCATCGTAGAGGCGCACCGGCTCGCCGGCGCCGGCCGAGGTCCACAGGTTTTTGCCTAGGCGGTTGGTGTTGTGGGAAATGATGGCGTTGGCCGCATCCAATATATTGCTGTGCGAACGGTAGTTTTCTTCCAACTTAACAATGTGTTGTATTTGAAAGTCTTTTTCAAAGTCGCGCATGTTGCCCACGCGTGCGCCGCGAAAGCCATAGATAGATTGGTCGTCGTCGCCCACGGCAAACATGCAATTGTCTGGGCCAGCCAACAGTTTTAGCCACAAGTATTGCAAGCGGTTGGTGTCTTGAAATTCGTCCACCAAAATGTATTTGAAGCGGCTTTGGTAGTGCTGGCGGATGTTGGCATCGCGCTCAAATAATTCGTAGCAACGCAATAGCAGCTCGGCAAAATCGGCCACGCCATCGCGTTGGCATTGCTTGTCGTATTCTTCAAAAATTTCCCGCATCTTTTGCGAATGCGCGTCGTAGGCTTCCACTTTGTTGGCGCGCATGCCTTCGTCTTTGCAACCGTTGATGAAGTTTTGCACTTGCTTGGGCGGGAATTTTTCATCGTCCACGTTCATCAATTTCATCAAGCGTTTGATGACGGACAATTGGTCGGCGATGTCTAGAATTTGAAAGCTGGCAGGCAAGCCGGCTTCGCGATGGTGAGCGCGCAATAAACGGTTACACAAACCGTGAAACGTGCCCACCCACATGCCGCGCGTGTTAATCGGCAAGGAGGCGGTGATGCGGGTCAACATTTCCTTGGCGGCTTTGTTGGTAAACGTCACGGCCAATAAGCCGGTTGGGGACACTTGCCCAGTTTGAATTAGCCAAGCAATGCGCGCCGTTAAAACGCGTGTTTTACCGCTGCCGGCACCCGCCAAAATTAAGGCCGATTGGTGCGGTAAGGTCACCGCTTCCAATTGCTTGTTATTGAGATCGGCAAGTAAATTCGATTGATTTTCCATGGCCTTATTATCGCATGGGATAAGCCAAAAGGTAGGCGCCATGGCGACACAAACTGTTACAAATGATTCGGAACCAAAGGAAAGGGCGCTCAGTCTGACACCCCATGATAGCTAATTGCAATTGTTAGCTAGCGTTCCGTTCTTCCTCCCTGAACGGAAGCCTTCCTTAAGGCATTTTGCCCCGGCTCTTTCCCCTTTGAGTCGGGGCTTTTTTTTGGCTGCTCCTAGCGGCAGCCTAGGCGACCAATAGTGATTTTAATATTTCAGGGTGCTTAGATGCCACGGTAATTAGTGTTCTAGCTGCGCCTGATGGCACAATGCGGCCTTGTTCCCAGCCTTGCAGTGTGCGAACGGATACGCCGATTAGGTTTGAAAATTGGCTTTGTGATAGCGCCATAGCATTTCTTACTTTGACTACATCAGGCACTTCAACGTGAGTTTGTCTGGCAACTTTGCCAGACTTTATTTCTTTAGCGGATGCCAATAGATCGGCTTTAAATTGTTCCATTTCAATGTCTTTAGGCACGATTAAATTCCTTCTTTAGTTGATCTAAAAATTCATTTGGTAAATTGTCGAATTTT
>JBEDKJ010000081.1:0-4209 GCA_041172285.1 Pseudomonadota bacterium | reverse complement strand
GTGAGATGGCCACCGTGGCCCAAGTTCATGCCCATGACCGTGTCACCTGGCTTCAAAATGGAAAAGTACACCGCTTGGTTGGCTTGGGAACCGGAATGGGGTTGCACGTTGGCGTACTCTGCACCGTAAAGGGCTTTCAAACGGTCTATGGCCAACAACTCTATCTCATCAACGTATTCGCAGCCGCCGTAAAAACGCTTGGCCGGGTAGCCTTCGGCGTATTTATTGGTTAACTGCGAGCCTTGCGCTTGCATCACCGCTGGGCTAGTGTAATTTTCCGATGCAATCAGCTCAATGTGTTCATGCTGGCGCACCACTTCGTGCGACATCATGCCCCACAAAGCCGCGTCTGCTTTATCCAAAGTAAGGTCGTATGTAAAGGGCGCCTGATTAGCTGGGGCTTGTGACATAGTATTTCGCTTTCCAATTACGGTTTAAATTTGTGTGAATAATAAAGCGCTATTTTAACACGGCCTAGGCTGAAGGTTAAAACCTTAATGCGCATGCTAGGTGGTCTTTGTGTTTAAATTTAGGCTTTTTAGTTACCCGCTTGTGACCACGCTATAATCGACTTAGTTTAAGATCAATAAACTTTATTATGAGTGAGACCAACAACATGAAATGGACAGACAGTTTACGCATCGCCGAAGCCTTATGCGATCAACACCCAGACATCGACCCCAGCACGGTGCGCTACACCGATTTAATGGCTTGGATCATGGCGCTAGATGGATTCGATGACGATCCGAACAAATGCGGTGAACGCATTTTGGAAGCCATTCAGTTGGCTTGGATAGACGAGGCCGACTGAATTAGGTAATCACGGTTGGTGCGCGGCGACCGGTTTTTTCTGGCAGCTGCGATAGGCCAAGGGCCAGGCTAATCATTTCCGCTAAGGCCAACTGCGCATCCACCGATTGCTTGCTCACGTCAGCTTCAAACGATTCCAAATAAATCCGTAAGGTGGCGCCCTCGGTGCCAGTCCCAGACAAACGGAAGACCATGCGCGAGCCGTCTTCAAACAAAATACGCAAGCCTTGATGGTGGCTAACCGAACCATCAATGGCGTCGTGGTAACTAAAATCATCGCAGCTTTTTACCGTGTAACGACCTAGGCGCTGGCCGGGTAACGCAGCAAATTGCGCTTCTAAGTGTTGCATCACGCCGTTGGCCGCGTCACTGGGTATGGCCTCGTAATCGTGCCTAGAATAGACATTGCGACCGAACTCGGCCCAATGCGCTTGCAATATCCGCTCAACCGACACAGGCTGACCGGCTGCAAACTTACTTGCCAATATGTTTAGCCAAAACAGCACCGCCCACAAACCGTCTTTTTCCCGCACGTGACTGGAACTGGTGCCAAAGCTTTCTTCGCCGCACAGGGTCACTTTTCCGGCATCCATTAAGTTGCCGAAAAACTTCCAACCGGTTGGCGTTTCAAAGCACGGAATAGCTAATTTTGCAGCCACCCTATCCACCGCCCCGCTGGTCGGCATGGACCTAGCCACTCCGGCAATGCCGTCGGCATAAGCTGGCACCAAGGTGGCGTTTGCCGCCAATACCGCCAAACTGTCCGATGGCGTGACAAAGAAATTTTTACCCAAAATCATATTGCGGTCACCGTCGCCGTCCGAGGCTGCACCAAAGTCTGGCGCGTTGGCACCGGCATACATGATTTTCACCAAATCTTCGGCATAGGTTAAATTGGGATCGGGGTGCCCGCCATTGAAGTCCTCGCTGGGCTGGCAGTTCATTAAACTGCTTGCCGGTGCGCCCAATCGACGCACAAACAACTCTTGCGCGTAGGGGCCGGTGACCGCATGCATGGCATCAAACTGCATGCTAAAGCCGCTTTTTAACAAAGCCCGTATGGCCGGAAAATCAAATAAGGACTCCATTAAGTCGGCGTAATCTTGCACCGCATCGATCACCTCGACGCAAAACTGCCCGCCTGCTAAGTGCGTGACGCCCAATTGGTCGATGTCGACATCGGCAAAATCGGCGATTTTATAGTGGCTAATGGCTTTACTTTTGGCATAGACCGCGTCGGTGATTTTTTCCGTTGCCGGGCCGCCATTGCCGACGTTGTACTTGATGCCAAAATCGCCCTGCGGGCCACCTTGATTGTGGCTGGCCGACAACACCATGCCGCCAAAAGTCTGGTATTTACGAATGACGTGCGAGGACGCCGGGGTGGATAAGATGCCGGCTTGTCCAACTAAAACACGAGCAAAGCCATTGGCTGCCGCCATTTTAATAATGGTTTGTATCGCTGTTCTATTGTAATAACGGCCGTCCCCACCCAGCGCTAGGGTAGCGCCGGCTGGCACCGTCAGCGTGTCAAAAATACTTTGTACAAAGTTTTCCAAATAAGCCGTTTGCTGAAAGACGCTTACCTTCTTACGCAGGCCCGAGGTGCCGGGTTTTTGGTCATCGTATGGTCGGGTGGGTAGACTAATAATGTTCATGTTCTTCTCTGTGACTTTTTCATGATGGGCAGACCGTTATGGCTCATATCATACACGACGATTGCAGACTGTTTGCTGGTTTAAGCTGCTAAAAAATCCGGTGCCCATGATAGAATTATTTCGAAAAACACCGCCCAGTCGGTGTCGCTTAGTTTTTCCATTGATTGCATTTTAGAAAGGCCGACATGCGTGCGCCATCCAAGCCCAGCTTAACTCACAGCTTATTTCTTAGCTGCCTAGGCTTTATGCTGCTCAGCCTCAGCGCCATCGCCGGCGCTGCCGAGAGTGAAGAAAAAGTACTGAATATTTACAACTGGTCGGACTACCTTGCGCCTGACACCATCCCGAATTTTGAAAAAGAAACCGGCATCAAAGTGCGCTACGATATTTTTGATAGCAACGAAATATTGCACGCCAAATTAATTGCCAGAAAAACCGGCTACGACATCGTGGTGCCCTCCTCAAACTGGGCGAAATTGCAGATTGAAGGCGGTTTATACCGAAAACTAGACAAAGCCAAGCTGACCAATTGGAAAAATCTCGACCCGGCTATATTGAAACAAATGCAGGCATTTGACCCAGGTAACGCCTACTTGGTCGATTGGCTTTGGAGCTACACCACGGTGGGCATCAATGTCGACAAGGTCAAGCAAGCTTTAGGTGAGACACCCATGCCAGATAATGCTTGGGATTTGGTGTTCAATCCCAGCTACACCAACAAATTAAAATCCTGCGGCATCACCCTGCTGGACACCTCGTCCGAGGTCTTCCCGATCGCCTTGCATTACCTAGGCCGCGACCCCTACAGCAAAAATGCAGCCGATTACCAAGCCGCTTTTGCCATGTTAAAAAAGGTACGGCCCGACATCAAGCGCTTTAATTCTGGCGGCCAAATTGAAGACCTAGCCAGCGGCCAAGTCTGCGTGGCGCTGGGCTGGGCTGGCGATTTCAACTTGGCCAGAAAACGCGCCAAGGAAAATAATTTGGCGCAAAACATCGTCGCCTTGCTGCCTAAAACCGGCGGCCTGATGTTCATGGACACCATGGCCATTCCGGCCGATGCACCCCACCCAAACAACGCCCACCTATTCATCAACTACATCCTCCGCGCGCAAGTGCATGCCAACTTGACCAACGCCTTGTCCTTTGCCAATCCGAATCAGGCCGCCAGCCCTTTTGTAGACGCATCGATTAGGCATAACCCCAGCATTTTTTTAGCGCCCAGCGAGGTGGCCAGGCTTATTCCGCCGGGCACAGTGGACAATGGCAGCAGGCGCATCATGACCCGTTTATTCACTCGCTTTAAAACAGGATTGTAAGGATGGAAAACGCTAACAAATCCCCATTAGCCAACGAGCCTTTATTGCGCATAGAAGGCGTCAGTAAAATCTACGACGGTCACATCAAGGCGGTGGATCAAGTCACGCTGAACGTGGCCAGCGGGGAAATTTTCGCCTTATTGGGCGGCTCGGGTTGCGGCAAATCCACCTTATTGCGCATGCTGGCAGGCTTTGAGACACCAAGCCAAGGTCGAATTTACTTAGGCGGGACAGACATCACGGAGCTACCCGCTTACCAACGGCCCATTAACATGATGTTTCAATCGTATGCCCTGTTCCCGCATTTAAGCGTCAGCGATAACATCGCTTTTGGCTTGCGGCGAGACGGCATGGCTAAAGAGGCCATTGCTGAACGGGTGGAGGCCATGATGAAACTGGTGCAACTAAGCCAGTATGCCAAA
>JBEDKJ010000080.1:0-3729 GCA_041172285.1 Pseudomonadota bacterium | reverse complement strand
GGCGCAGTGCTGGCCAAGTCGAATTGACTTTGCAACACGGCGCCATCGAATTAACGCCGGCCAGCCATCAGGTGCGCCTAGCCGGCATAGACGTCAGCATGTCAGCACGCGAATTCTCTTTATTGCACACGCTTTTATTGCATACCGGTCGCGTCCACAGCCGCGAGCAATTAGAACAAACCCTCTATGGCTGGGGCGAAGAAGTCGAGAGCAATGCCATAGAAGTGCACGTCCACCACTTGCGTAAGAAATTGGGCAGCGACTTAATACGCACCCTGCGCGGGGTCGGCTACGTTATTGATAAGATCGGGTAAAGCCCATGCATTCATTACGATTACGCTTATTGGTATTATTAAGCTTGGTGCTAGGCTTGGCCTGGTTGGCCGCGGCATGGTTTACTCACTTGGAGTCGCGCGAAGAAATAAACCGCCTGTTTGATGCCCAACTGTCGCAATCCGCTCAAGTCTTATTGGTCACCACCCGCCATGATATACAAGAGCGTGTCGAGCATGGCGAGGAAGGTGTGGCCGTGCATGAATACGAACAAAAGCTGATGTTCCAAATTTGGGACAAAAACAAACTTTTACTGCGGTCGGCGGCGGCCCCAGACTCCCTTATTAGCAGTGCAAAAGCCGGCTACAGCGAAACGCTGTTGGGTGGGCAGTCTTGGCGCGTTTTGACGCGTTGGGATGCGCGTCAAGCATTCATGATACAAGTGGCCGAGCCCATGGCCGGCCGAGAAAGCCTGGCGCAACACATTACCTTTAAATTATTGCTGCCCACTTTCATCGTCTTACCCGTTCTACTTTTGCTGCTTTGGCTAGGCATAGGCGCCGGCTTAAAGCCCTTGCAAACCCTAAAAAAAGAAATCACGCAGCGCACCCCCAATCATTTGCATGCCGTGGCCATGGCCGGCGTGCCAGAGGAAGTGTCGCCATTGGTAGGCGCATTGAACGATTTATTCGGGCGTTTGGAGCAAGCCTTCAACAGCGAACGTCGCTTTACTGCCGACGCCGCCCACGAATTACGCACGCCCTTGGCTGCCCTTAAAATTCAGGCGCAAGTGGCCTTAAGGTCAACAGACCATGCAGAGCGGCAAGCCGCGCTAGACAATGTATTGCGTGGGGTCGATAGAGCGACCAGACTAGTCGAACAGTTGCTTATTTTGGCGCGTGTGGATCCAGAAACGGCGGCCGCTCATTACCAAGCGCTTAATCTGCATGAGCTGGCCGCCAACGCCATCAAAGACGTGGCGCAGATGGCGCATGCCAAGCAGATTGAATTATCATTGGAAGGCGCGTCGACTTGCTTGGTGCTTGGCGATGCCATGCAATTGGCCCTGTTGCTGCGTAATTTGCTGGATAACGCCATACGTTACAGCCCGGTAGGTGGCCGAGTCAGCGTCACCTTGCATCAAGGTCCGGGCGTGGCATTGCAAGTGCGCGACACCGGCCCTGGCATACCCGCCAATGAGCGAGAGCAGGTGTTGCAACGTTTTTACCGCATCAGCGGCAGCGGGGAGGAGGGCAGTGGCTTGGGTTTATCCATCGTTCAACGCATCGCCACATTGCACGGCGCGCAATTGCGGCTAGCCGACAACGAGCAAGGTCAGGGCTTATTGGTTTGCGTCAATTGGCCCGCCGTTCAATCTTAAGGTTTAAATTAGGCCTTAATTTACCGCCGTGCAGTGCAGGGTGATGGCGCTGAAATAAGCGTGCCCGATAAGCTGGTTATCCAATTTTGCTTGGGCTTTTTTAAGGGCCGCAGTGGTTTTAAACGCGTCATGCGCCAAGTACAGCTCCGCTTCAATTTTCCCCGCGATGTAATGAAACACCACCCGCTGCGGTTTAGCTAAATCCATGATGAGCGGCGCCAGTTTTTCTAATAAGGCTTCCCGGCCTGGCATGCGTAGGGCATTGCTGTCGTGTTCCAAATCGTCTTCCGGATCAACGTGCACCAACACTTCCGACACCATTTGGTGACTTTTTAGCACACGTTCGCGGGCGTGCTCGGCGATGCTGTGGCCTTCGGAAACGCTGATGCGTGGGTCCACCAATATGTGCGCATCGACCAAGGCGCGGTGCGCCATGCGCCTGGTGCGCAGTTCATGCAAGCTGACCACGCCTTGGGTATCAATCAGCGTTTGCCTAATGCTGTCGACTTCTTCCAATGACAAACCGGCATCAATTAATTCTTGAAACGCATCCCAGGCGAAGACGATGCCCATGCGCACGATCATAAAGCCAACCAAAATCGCCGCGATGGAGTCGGCATACATAAAGCCCATTAGGTTGGCGCCTATGCCCACTGCCACCACCAGCGAGGAAGCGGCATCCGATCTAGCATGCCAAGCGTTGGCAATCAGCATGGGCGAGCGCAGCTTTTCGCCCACACCCAACATGTAACGGAACAACAATTCTTTGCACAACAGCGCAATCAATGCCACCCATAATGCCAAGGGCGCCACTGCCGGTAATTGCTCTATGTTTTGTAATTTGATGGCGGCCGTCACCATGATGGTGCCGCCGGTCGCCACCAATATAGCGCCTAAGACAAAAGAGGCGGCCGTCTCAACGCGCCCGTGGCCATAAGGGTGACCTTCGTCGGCTGGATTTTTGCTGTGATGGCTGGCGATTAACACTAAAAAATCGCAGACCAAGTCAGACAAGGAGTGCATGCCATCGGCGATCAAACTTTGCGAATGCGCCAAAAACCCGGCCGCTATTTGTGCCGCAGTTAACAAGCTGTTGACCGCCACGCTCACCCAAGTAGAGCGGTTGGCCATGGCATGCCGCTTAGGGTCGTCGTATGAAATTTCTGTGTTGGCTTCTTGTGTCATGATTTTTTCCTCAGCGGCTAGTTTAGATTATACGGTGATAGGCAGTAAAGTCGCTATTTTGCAAAATGTCTTATATTGGTTTTTACGCAATGCGCCATTATTGTTTATTCAGCTTAAGGCTGCCTTAAGCTGAGCGGCTGATAATGCATGGCGTCTTGCAATAAGGCGCCATTTATCAGGAGGAAAAGCAAAATGAACAAAGCAAACAGAGCGTGGATTTTAGGGTTAGTGGTGCTGGCGCAATTCAGTTTGGTGGCCTGCAATAAAGCCGATGAGGCCGCTGCATCGCTAAGCAATCAACAGCCGGTGCCAAAGGAAGTGGTTGACAGTCAGGTGACCGTCAACGTCAAGCAAGCCTTGGCTGCCGATGAAAAAACGCAGTTGTTACCAGTTACGGTGGTGACGCTTAAGGGCGACGTTAAGCTCAGCGGTGCGGTGGATCAACAAAGCCAAATTGACTACATTGAGGGTTTGGTTCGCGAGGTGCAGGGCGTGCACAGCCTGCACAATGAACTGCGTATTAGGCAGTAGGGACCAGTCTTAAACAAGCTAGCATGGCTGCGTCGCCAGGTGCGTCGGCGACCAATACCTTAAAGCCCAAGCTTTTAGGCAATTCGGCAATTCTGGGGTGGTTGACGCACAAGCTGACGTGTTTTATCCAGATAGACTCAGCGGCCAGGGCAATCAAATAACGCATGGCTTCGCTGCTGGTCACCACCACCGCATCCAGTTGGCCTTGTTGCCATTTTTGTTCCAGCAATAGGCTGTCTGTTTGCGGATTAAATCGGCGATAGGATTCGGCAAAGCTGACCTGCGCACCACGGGCTTGCAAGGTTTCAGCCAAGACCTCACGGCCACCTTGGCCACGAAAAATAACGATGCGTTTACCG
>JBEDKJ010000079.1:0-4357 GCA_041172285.1 Pseudomonadota bacterium | reverse complement strand
ATGTTACCGGCACGGCGGGCAGCTTTCACTGCGTTGGATAGCATGGGATGCATAGTGTCTCGAATCGGTGGCCAATGGCTAAGCCAACCTAAGCACGGCGGCTTAGCTTGGCGGATTGCATTGGTGGGTTAAAGAACGGTTAAGGCGTTATTTTAATACGATTTGTTAAATTAGCCTATCACCAAGCTGCTGCAACCACCCTGCTGCTGACCTTGCGGCCCGCCCTATGACTTGGCTTTTAAAATAAATACGTTATATTGCTATATATGATACTTAGGTGATAAACGTAATAAGTAATTATCTGCTAGTATTATTTTTAACCAATCCCCAGCCAAAAAATGCCACTGCCTCGCTTGATGAGGCAGCGTTTCTGACGCCGGTGAATGCGCCTCAAGTAGAAGTAACAGCCCATTTGTAGCCGGAAACGCCATGACCAAATCTGAGTTAGTGAACAGCATCAAAAAAAGTTTTCCGTATTTGTCGGAAGCCGATTGCTTGATGTGCATCAACTCCCTTATCGATTTTATGGGCGACCATTTAAGCCTAGGCAATAAATTTGAAATTCGTGGCTTTGGCACCTTTTCAACTAAAACCAGGCAAGCGCGCACGGTTAGAAACCCTAAAACCGGCGAACAAATTCAACGCAAAGCCAGCGCCTACCCGTGCTTTAGACCAGGAAAAATGCTCAAAGACCGCGTCAACGATGTAGCTTAAGCCATGGCCCACTTCCCTTCACCCTTCAAAATTAAGCAAACAAGGCAGCGCCCATGGCAACCCAAAAACTCGCATTAAAAGCCCTCGATTTAATGACCACCAGCGACGTGGCCAAAGAGCTGGGCGTCACCATACGCTCGGTGCAGCTTTGGGTGGAGCAAGGCGCATTAGAAGGCTGGAAAACACCGGGCGGTCACAGACGCATCACCCGCGCATCCTTTAACCGCATGACCGCCAGTCGCGCCAGCCAGAAAAAAACCCCGCAAAGCGACCACGGCAAATTGCAAGTGATGATCATCGAAAAAGACGAAGCCACGCAAAGCCTATACCGTCAAACCATCAAAAGCTGGGGATTGGCGGTGGATTTAAAAATAATCGTGCAGCCAATAGAAGCGCTAATCCAACTCAGTTTGCAAACACCAGACCTGCTGCTGACCGACTTAACCTCAGGCGAGATTGATTCGCTGGTCATGCTTAAAGCGCTGCGCGGCAATGACGCTTTCAGCGACATGGGCATCGTCGCCGTGACCAACTTAAGCGCCGACGACATCGCCGCTAAAGGCAGCTTGCCCAAGCGCGTGCGCTTGTACAGCAAACAACCCATTCCATTTTGGGAAATGAAAGAGCTGATGGTTGGTTTAATCGAACGCAAGCAAGAACGCCAAAGCACTTAAGCCACCCCAGCCTCGCGCCTTTAAGGCCATCGATGCTAAACTAGCGTTTTAACGGTATTTATCATGTCAGCCATTATCGATAGCACACCTTTAGCCCCATTGCACAATTTTCGTGTGGTGTTATGCCAAACCAGCCACCCTGGCAACATAGGCTCGACCGCGCGCGCCATGAAAACCATGGGCCTGCAGCACTTGTATTTGGTTAAACCAGAGAGCTTTCCCGATGCCCACGCCACGGCCCTTGCCACCGGCGCGGCGGATTTATTGGAGCAAGCCGTGGTGACCGAAACCTTGGCCGAAGCACTAGAAGGCTGCGCCTTGGCCATAGGCTTGAGTGCCCGCAAACGCGGTTTATCGCACGAATTGGTAAACGTCAGAAGCGCGGCACACACGGCCGTTAACGTGGCCTCGACGCAAACCGTGGCCTTAGTGTTTGGTACCGAAATGAGCGGCCTATCCAATGCCGAGCTGGATTTGTGCCAATTGCTGGCGATGATACAAGCCAACCCAGTCTATTCCTCGCTTAACTTAGCGGCGGCGGTGCAAATAATGTGTTACGAATTAAGAATGGCCGCCTTGGAAAAAGCCAACTTGCAAGACGACAACCTCAGTCCGCACGCGCCACCGGTGTATGCCAGCATAGACAGTGTTGAAGGCTTTTACCAGCACCTGCAAGAAACACTGTTGCACATCGGTTACCTAAATCCGCAGGCGCCAAAAAAACTCATGGAACGCATAAGACGAATTTATGCCAGAATTCGCTTAGAGAAAGAAGAAGTAAACTTGTTACGCGGCATACTAACGCTGACCGTGACCCCGAAAAAACACGATAAATATTGAGTCCGTTGCCCGCGCAACAAGCTGCAGGCAACGCACCAAGTGCAATCGTTAAGAAGGTTGAATTATGTTTGATCATTTAAAAGAAGACATCGCCATTGTGTTTGAGCGCGACCCCGCCGCCAGAACGCATTGGGAAATTCTCACTACCTACCCAGGCGTGCACGCCTTATTGATGCACCGCGTGGCGCATTTTTTATGGCAAAAACGCCTATGCTGGCTGGCGCGTTTTAGCTCGCACTTGGCCCGCTTCTTAACCGGCATTGAAATACACCCGGGCGCTAGCATAGGCCACCGCGTCTTCATCGACCACGGCATGGGCGTGGTGATAGGCGAAACCGCCATCATAGGCGACGATTGCACGCTCTACCACGGGGTGACGCTAGGCGGCACTTCATGGAATAAAGGCAAACGCCACCCCACCCTAGAAAAAGGCGTGGTCATCGGAGCGGGCGCTAAAATCCTAGGCCCCATCACCTTGGGTGCCGGCGCCAAAATAGGCTCAAACGCGGTGGTGGTGAAAGACGTGCCAGCCAATGCCACGGCCATAGGCATACCGGCGCGCATATTGGAAGAGGCGCCAGTCGCCAAAAAAGCTGAAACGACCCCAAGCAGTTTTACGGCTTACGCGGTGGTAGACGACAACGAAAAATTCAACCATGAAGCCATGGCCATTGCCTTGCAAGCCTTAATGGAAAAAAGCGCCAAACAAGACCTGAAGTTGGCTGAGATGACCTTGCAGCTGCAGCTATTAGCAGTGGACGCGCAAGCCGACAGCAAAGTAGCCAGCGCGTTTGACGTGAAGCCTACACCCAAGAAAACCAGCACTAAAAAATAGCTGGGCCGCCTAGCAAAACGGCCTTAAAAATGGCCGGCCAAATAGTTGACTAAAGTTATCGGGTATTATAGAATACTTGACAATTATAGAGGGCTATTAAAGTCATGAAACTCACCACCAAAGGCCGTTTTGCCGTTACCGCTATGCTGGACCTAGCGCTACACGAATCCTTAGCGCACGACGCTATGGCGAATGGCTGCTTGCCGAGTGAAATCAAGCCCGTGACGTTGGCTGGCATCAGCGAGCGACAAAGAATTTCCCTATCTTACTTAGAGCAGTTGTTTAGCCGCTTGCGTAGACAAGGCTTGGTGAGCAGCGTGCGCGGCCCTGGTGGCGGTTACAAATTAGCGAAAAATTACACCGACATTTCGGTGGCCGATGTCATCAACGCTGTGGACGAGCAAATCGATGCCACGCAATGCGGCGGCCACGAAAATTGCCGCGATGAAGGCCGTTGCATGACACACGACTTATGGGCCACCCTCAATAGCCGCATATTGGATTACTTAGGCGGCATCAGCTTGGCTGACATGGTGGCGGCACAAAAAAACAAACAGGCCGCTATCACAGCGCATCGCGCAAATGGCCATGCCGATCAGGGCGTGCGTATTAATCTGGACCAGTTAAGCGCCTAACTGATGAACCACGTTTACTTTGATCACAATGCCACCACGCAGATAGACGCTCGCGTTCTAGACGCCATGCTGCCGTGGATGAGCGCTCAAAGCGGCAACCCCAGTAGCCGCCATCAGTTTGGTCGTGCCGCCCGCGAAGCAGTGGCGCAAGCGCGCGAGCAAGTGGCCCGTGCCTGTGGCGCGCAAGCCTCGCAAGTGGTGTTTACTGCTAGCGGCACCGAAGCTAACAACCTAGCTATTAAAGGCTTGGCTAATTACGTGCCGCAAGGGCAAATTTTAAGCAGCGCGGTCGAGCACCCTTGCGTGACACGCTCGGCTATGGCCATGCGCGCGCAAGGCCATGTCGCCCATAGCATTCCGGTGGACAGCGATGGAAAAGTTGATCGCGCTGAAATGAAAGCGCAATTAAACCAGGCCACCAGTTTGGTATCGGTCATGCTGGCCAACAACGAAACCGGTGTGTTGCAAGATGTGGCTGAGCTGGCCGATATGGCCCGAGCACATGGCAGCTTGATGCACACCGACGCGGTGCAAGCCCTAGGGAAAATAGCATTGAATTTTAATGACTTAAACGTGCACGCCATGACGGTTTCTAGCCACAAACTGCATGGCCCACAAGGTGCAGCCGCGCTCATTTTAGACAAGCGCGTGGACATTCA
>JBEDKJ010000078.1:0-5493 GCA_041172285.1 Pseudomonadota bacterium | reverse complement strand
AATAATTAATCGCCACCAAACCAAACACCACGGCATGCAGGGTGTGGCCCGATGGAAAGCTGAATTTATCCAATGGCTTGCCGGTCATGAATATGTCTTGGTGCACTTCAAAGGGACGCGGGCGCAGCGTTTTGCCTTTGAGCCATTTGTACAACAAGGTGCCTGACAAACCGGCTAAGGCCATGTGCAGCACAGGCAATAAGCCCTCTCTGCCTTCAAATAGCAAGATTAACAGCATGAGGCTGTACCAAAATAGGCCGTCGCCTAAGCGGCTCACCAATCTAAACAGATTGCGTATTAAGCGAACCTGGCTGGTTTGGTTGACGGCGATGCACAGGTTGCAGTCCAAACGGTGCATGCTATTTAAATAGCTGCGCATTTTATACGGCATGGCTTACCTCGACTATTATGGCTATTAAATAATGCATAAACGCGAGAATGGCATCGTCGTGTGAACGATAGATGAAAAATAGATGAATGATTTGTGACAGTCACTAGCCGGCTTAATAAAGCGAGCAGCTTACTGACCAGGCTGTTATCTGGTCAAAAGACTATAGGATAAAAGACTAAGATTGAAGGCTAGGCCAACCGGCTAAATTTAAGCCGCAGCCAACTTGACTGCAGCAGCGATGTCTTCCGCCAGCTTTTGCACCAAGCCGGCGTCTTGCCCTTCTACCATTACCCGTATCTTGGCTTCAGTACCGGAGGCACGCAACAACACGCGACCGCTGCCGGCCAAAGCCTGTTCCGCCGATTTAACGGCCGCCTGGATGGGCGCGTGCTCGTCCAAGTTGATTTTTCTGGCGGCGCTAACGTTGATCAACACTTGCGGGTACAAGCTTAACTTGGCGCCCAAATCGCTTAGCGATTGGCCACTCAGCATCACCGCATGCAAGACTTGCAAGGCGGCAATGATGGCATCGCCGCTGCTGTGTTTATCCAAGGTTAATATATGGCCGGAATTTTCGCCGCCCAATAACCAGCCTTTATCATTGAGCAATTCCAAGACATAGCGGTCGCCCACCTTAGCGCGCGCAAACGGAATGGCTAATTTCTCCAGCGCATGCTCCAAGGCTAAATTGGTCATCAAGGTGCCGGCCACGCCGCCTTGCAATTGCTTATTTTTATGCAGGCCACTGGCAATGATGTATAGCAATTGATCGCCGTCTAACAAGCGACCTAGGCTATCCACCATCATTACTCGGTCACCGTCGCCGTCAAAGGCAATGCCTAAATCGGCTTGCTCAGCCAACACGGCTTTTTGCAGGGCTTGCGGGTGGGTTGATCCAACTTGCTCGTTGATGTTTAAGCCATCGGGCTTGTTGCCGATGGCGATGACTTCGGCACCCAATTCATGAAACACATTAGGGGCAACGTGGTAGGTGGCGCCGTGCGCGCAATCCAAGACGATTTTTAAGCCGCGTAAGTCCATGTTGGATGGAAAGGTGCTTTTGCAAAACTCCACGTAGCGACCGGCCGCGTCGTCTATGCGCTTGGCTTTACCTAGCTGGTCGGATGCCATGACCTGCAAGGGCTGGTCCAACTCCGCCTCAATGGCATGCTCAATGGCATCGCCTAATTTAGCCCCGGCGCTGGAAAAGAACTTGATACCGTTGTCGTAATACGGGTTGTGTGAGGCGGAAATGACGATGCCGGCTTGCGCACGCAGTGCGCGGGTTAGGTAGGCCACGGCTGGCGTGGGCATGGGGCCGGTTAACAACACGTCCACACCGGCCGCCGACAAACCGGCCTCTAGGGCGGCTTCCAACATGTAGCCGGAGATGCGCGTGTCTTTACCGATCAATACCGCCGGGTGGGCGCCTTTGGCTAAATTGCTGCTGACTTGGGTTAAGACCTTACCGGCTGCGTAGCCTAAGCGCATGACAAAATCCGGGGTAATTGGCGACTCGCCCACCCTGCCGCGTATGCCATCGGTACCAAAGTATTTTTTTGTCATGCTCTATCGTTCCCGTTATTGTATGGCGGCCAGCACTTTGCAGGCTTGCACCGTGGCTTTTACATCGTGTACACGCAGTATTTTAGCGCCTTTCATGGCGGAAATCACGGCGGCCGCGAGGCTAGCCGGTAAACGTTGTTCGTCGTCACCGGCTATCGCCGCCAATATGGATTTACGCGACAAGCCAACCAGCAAAGGCGAATCTAAATCAGCCAAGTCTTGCAAATTTTTAAGGAGGGCGATATTATGCGCCCGGCTTTTGCCAAAGCCAAAGCCGGGGTCGAGCACGATACGATTGGCGGCAATGCCACTGGTCAGCAAGGCCTGTTTACGCTCGCTTAAAAAAGCCCGCACCTCAGCGACCACGTCTTGGTAATGCGGCTCCAGCTGCATGGTTTTAGGCTCGCCCTGCATGTGCATTAAACACACACCGGCTTGGCTGCTAGCCACCACATTGAGCGCGCCTGGCATGCGCAGGGCCTGCACGTCGTTGACCATGTCGGCACCGGCCTCTATGCTTGCGCGCATCACTTCGGGTTTGTAGGTATCGATGGAAATGGGCACCTTAATCTGCTTGGCCAAGGCGCTTATAACCGGAATGACCCGATTCAGCTCTTCATCCAAACTCACCGGTTCGGCACCGGGGCGGGTCGATTCACCGCCTATGTCTAAGATATCGGCGCCGTCTGCGATCAGCTTTAATGCGTGTTCCACTGCCAAATCAACGCTAGTATAGCGACCGCCATCCGAGAACGAGTCTGGCGTGACGTTGACTATGCCCATGATGTACGGGCGATCGAGTTGCAGTAGGTACTGACCACATTGAAAATTCATAAGCGCAATTATACTTAAAAAAGACGCGCATAAAAAAAGGGCTAGTTGCCTAGCCCTTTTAGCTCTTCTCTAGCTTAATTGCTCTTAGCTAGCCCGCTCGCCTTAGGTCTTAGCCGTTGGTTGCGCTGCTGGGCTAGCACCCAATTCACCTGGGCCGCTGTCTTTGGGCGGACTGGCTTTACTTTGCGTAGGCTTAGGTGGACGCACGGCAATGCCGGCCATGATGTCGTTGATTTGATCGGCATCGATGGTTTCGTACTCCATCAATGCAGCGGTCATGGCTTCGACTTTATCGCGGTTATCTTCCAACAATTTACGCGCCAAGCCGTATTGCTCGTCCAATATACGGCGTATTTCCGCATCGACTTTTTGCTGGGTGGCCTCGGACACGGTTTTAGAGCTCATGTTGCCAAAAAACGAATCCTGTTCGCTGCCGGCGTAGACCATGGTGCCCAATGCATCCGACATGCCGTAGCGTGTCACCATGTCTCTAGCCAGTTTCGTGGCCCGTTCAAAGTCATTGGAGGCGCCGGTCGACATTTGATGCATGAAGATTTCTTCGGCTATGCGGCCACCAAACAAGATGGAGATTTCTTCCAGCATTTTGTCTTTGTAATTACTGATGCGATCGAATTCCGGCAATTGCCAGGTTAAACCCAATGCCCAGCCACGCGGCATGATGGTCACTTTGTGCACCGGATCTGCCTTAGGCAATAACTTGGCGACTACCGCATGGCCAGACTCATGGTAAGCGGTGTTGCGGCGTTCTTCTTCACGCATGACCATGGATTTGCGCTCAGGGCCCATGAAGATTTTATCTTTGGCGTCTTCGAAATCCTGCATGTCCACCGTGCGTTTATTGCGGCGGGCAGCAAACAAGGCCGCCTCATTCACCAAGTTGGCTAAATCCGCACCCGAGAAGCCGGGGGTGCCACGGGCCAATATGTCGGCTTTGACGTCAACATCAATCGGCACCTTACGCATGTGCACCATTAAAATTTGCTCACGGCCTTTGATATCCGGTAAGGACACCATGACTTGCCTATCAAAACGGCCTGGCCTTAATAAAGCTTTATCCAACACGTCGGCACGGTTGGTGGCGGCAATCACGATCACGCCGGAGTTGCCTTCAAAGCCATCCATTTCCACCAACAATTGGTTTAATGTTTGCTCGCGCTCGTCGTTACCGCCGCCGGTACCTGTTCCACGGCTGCGACCAACCGCATCGATCTCATCAATAAAGACGATGCAAGGCGAATTCTTCTTGGCTTGCTCAAACATATCGCGTACGCGTGAGGCACCGACGCCGACAAACATCTCCACGAAGTCCGAACCGGAAATGGTGAAGAACGGCACTTTGGCTTCGCCAGCAATGGCACGCGCCAACAAGGTTTTACCGGTACCCGGTGGGCCGACCATGAGCACGCCGCGAGGAATACGGCCGCCTAATTTTTGAAATTTAGTCGGATCGCGTAAAAATTCCACGATTTCCGTGACCTCTTCTTTGGCTTCATCGCAACCGGCCACGTCAGCAAACGTGGTTTGGTTATTGCTTTCATCCAGCTGCCTGGCTTTGCTTTTGCCAAAAGAGAATGGACCGCCGCCTTTACCGCCGCCTTGCATTTGGCGCATAAAAAACACCCAAACCGCAATCAGCAATATCATCGGGAACCAGGACACAAACAAACTCATCAAGAACGATTGCTCTTCTTCTGGCTTGGCCTCCACTTGCACATTGTTTTTCAATAAATCGGACACCAACCATGGGTCGGTCGGTGCATAACTGTTGAATTTTTTGCCGTCGTGGGTGGTGCCATGCAAAACGCGGCCATCAATCTGCACCTTAGCAATGCGACCGTCTTTCACTTCCTGTATGAATTGGGAATAGACGATTTGGCTGTCTGCGCTATTTTTGACACCGCTTAAATTAAACACCGCCATCAATACCATGGCGATCGCAACCCAAATGGCTATGTTTTTAAAGATATTATTCAAAATCGTCTTCCTTTTTAAAAGGCCTAACCGTTATGCTTATTTTATGCTTAAATCTTCGCCCGCTGTCAGACCTTGCTTGCATTTTTAACTTATTTTTTTAGTTTGTGCTAGCTTTATGCCCTTACTTTTTCCCCAAGCCCAGCAAATACACTTCATTGCTGCGGCCACGTGACGCTTTGGGTTTACGCGTGACGACTTTATCAAACAGGCCGCGCATGCTGGCTAAAATCTCATCAAAACCGGCGCCTATGAATACCTTGACTAAAAAATTACCGCTTGGTTTCAACCAATCGCGACTGAACTCCAAGGCCAATTCGGTTAAGTAGGCCGCGCCGGCTTGATCAACGACGGTGATACCTGACATATTGGGGGCCATGTCGGCAATTACAAGGTCTACTTGCTTGCCCTGCAAACTGCTTTCCAATTGCCGTAAAACCGCCTCTTCGCGAAAATCGCCCTGGATGAATTCCACGCCTTTTATAGGCTCCATTTCTAATAAATCCAAAGCAATAATGCGGCCCTGACCCTTGAGACGTTGGTTTGCCACTTGCGACCAACTGCCTGGCGTGGCGCCTAAGTCGACTACGGTCATGCCGGGTTTAATCAGCTTATCTTTGTCGTCTATCTCGATTAGTTTGTAGGCGGCGCGAGCGCGGTAGCCTTCTTTTTGCGCACGCTTAACGAATTCATCGTTAACGTGTTCGTGC
>JBEDKJ010000077.1:0-24627 GCA_041172285.1 Pseudomonadota bacterium | reverse complement strand
GAAATTCGCCTGTCAGCCGATCCCGGGTCCCGATTATTGGCCACGGTAGAAAAAGACGTGTTGCTCGAGGTGCTGGAGCAGAAACCCACTAACGGCTGGCTGAAAGTGAAGCATAGGGATGGCGCTCTGGGCTTTGTGCTGTCTTCCACCACATGGGGTGGCGACTAACTGCCATGGTGTTTTGAACAGGAATTTAAGCTAATGGCAAAAATAGCAGTGTTGGGTGCGGGTGCGTGGGGTACGGCTTTGGCCATGCATGTTAGCCAGCATCACCAAGTGGCCTTGTGGGCGCGCAATGCTGGCCATGTATCGGGTATGCGCAAAGCGCGTGCCAATCCCTTGTATTTGGGCGACTTTAAATTCAATGCGCAGTTGCAGGTAGAGGACAATTTGCAACTGGCTTTGCAAGATGCCGACTTAATCCTTTCTGTGGTTCCCACCGCTGGCTTTAGACAAATCCTAAAAGACATAACGGCCTTGGGTTGCAAAGCCCCTGTGGTTTGGGCCAGCAAAGGCTTGGAGCCGAATACGGCTAAGCTGCCTTTTGAGGTGGCCTTAGAGGAATTGGGTGCCCCGGCCGTCACTGGCCAGCATTGGGGCGCCTTGTCTGGTCCCAGTTTTGCCGCAGAGTTGGTGCGTGGTTTGCCCACGGCCGTTACCTTGGCGGCCAGCGATGCTGACTTTGCGCGGCAGGCTGCGCAATTAATTCACGGCGGTAATTTACGCGTATACAGTAGCAACGACGTCATCGGTGTGTCAGTTGGCGGTGCCATTAAAAATGTGATGGCCATTGCAGCCGGCATCTCGGATGGCATGGGCTTTGGTAACAATGCGCGTGCTGCCATGATCACCCGCGGCTTGGCCGAAATGACCCGTTTTGGCGTGGCCTTGGGCGCCAGTCCGGAGACCTTTATGGGTTTGGCTGGGGCAGGCGATTTAATTTTAACCTGTACGGGGCAGTACTCGCGCAACCGCGAAGTTGGCTTGCAATTGGCCAGTGGTAAGACTTTAGCCGATATATTGCAGCACTTGGGTCACGTCGCCGAGGGCGTCAATACCACCACCGAGGTCATGCGCCGGGCCAAAGCGCTGCAAGTGGACATGCCGATTACCCACGAAGTGGATCAGGTGCTGTCGCACGGTAAAAGTGCTAAGGATGCAGTGATGGCCTTATTGGGCCGCGAGCAAAAAGCCGAAGGGCATTAAACGCCGCCAGTAAAGCCAATTTGGCGCCACGCTTCGTAGAGTAATGCTGCCGCTGAATTAGATAAGTTTAAACTTCTGCTGTTGGCTAACATGGGTAGGCGCAAGCGCTGATCGGCGCTGAATTCTTCCAATACGGCGGCAGGTAAGCCCCGCGTCTCCGGACCAAATACAAACACATCCCCTGCTTGAAAAGCCACTTCGCTATGCCGCGTGCTGCCCTTGGTGGTGATGGCAAAGATGCGCTTATTGCTTAAGGCGGTTTTGCAGTCCGACCAATTTTCATGCACGACTAAGCTGGCGTACTCGTGGTAGTCCAAGCCGGCGCGTTTAAGTTGTTTGTCTTCCAGCTTGAAGCCTAAAGGTTTAACTAAGTGCAGTTGTGCGCCGGTGTTGGCGCAAAGTCGTATGATGTTGCCGGTATTGGGCGGTATTTCTGGTTCAAATAAAACGATGGTAAACATAAGGGCTAGGGTCTGGCTAAGGTTCTGGCGACAATCCAGCATTCTACATGGCTGGCACCGGCTTGTTTTAATGTTTTTGCTAGCTCGTTTAAGCTCGCGCCGGTGGTCATGACATCGTCTAGGATGGCAATGCGCTGGCCTATTATGCGCGACGCAGACTGCAGTTTAAATACCCCCTTGATGTTTTTTAAGCGGGCTTGCCAAGCTAGGCTTACTTGTGCGGGCCTATTCGTCTGCCTTTCTACGCTACCACAATCCAACTTATGTGATTGCTCGGCACAGAGCACGCGCGCGATTTCCAATGCTTGGTTGAAGCCCCTTTCTTTTAGGCGTTGTGGGTGCATGGGCATGGCGATGACGTTGTCCACTGTGTGCAATGCCACACGGTTTTTTAGCAATAAGGCGAAGTTGCGGGCCAAATGCAGTTTGCTGGCGTATTTGTAATCTTGCAACAAGGCGCTGATAGGAAATTGGTAGCTAAACACGCCATAACAAGCATCAAAATAGGGTGGGTCGCTTAAGCAATGGCCGCAAACCTTGCCTGTGCAGGGCAGGGCGCATTGCGAGCAAAGCCCATCCGGCAACCAGGGTAAGTCGTCTAAGCAATGCTGGCAGAGGCCTAAAGCACTGCTGTTGGCCGCTAAGCAAAGCAAGCAAGGCGACCGCAATAAGCCGTCAAAAAACAAATGATTAAATTTTAATCTCTTGTTCATAGTTTGCCTCACTTTTGCTTGACAATGTATAATTCGCAGAAATCAAGCCGCTAAAATGGCTTGCTGTATCAGCTACTTAATGCCGCTACTGTTAACTGACCTTAACTTAAGGATGTGCCATGCTAGAAACCAGCAGCCCCGTTGTCATCAATACCGATGGCTTAAAATCCAAATCCTCTGCCAGTTGTGATTCGACTATCGAGCGTTGGCGTGTTGCAGACATTGTCGCACTATTCGAATTGCCCTTCAGTGATTTAATGCACCAAGCGCAAACTGTGCACAGGGCCAATTTTGACGCAAATGCGGTGCAAGTCAGCACCTTGTTGTCGATTAAAACCGGCGGTTGTTCTGAGGATTGCGGTTATTGCCCACAGGCCGCGCGTTACCACACCGAAGTGGAAGACGAACCCTTGATGCAATTGCAGGATGTTGTGGTCGCCGCGCAAGAAGCCAAAGCCAACGGTGCCAGCCGTTTCTGCATGGGCGCAGCCTGGCGTGGCCCTAAGCAACGTGATTTAGAACCGGTCTTGAAAATGATCGCGGAGGTGAAAGCCATGGGCTTGGAGACCTGCGCTACCTTGGGCATGCTTAAAGACGGCCAGGCCGAGCAATTGAAGGACGCCGGTTTGGATTATTACAACCACAATTTGGACACCGCGCCGGAATACTATGGCGACGTGATTAGCACGCGCACTTACCAAGATCGTTTGGACACATTGGATAGGGTGCGCAGTGTTGATATAAATGTCTGCAGTGGCGGCATCATAGGCATGGGCGAATCACGCAATCAACGCGCAGGCTTGCTGGCGCAATTGGCTAACATGGCTAGGCCACCAGAAAGCGTGCCGATTAATCTATTGACCCAAGTCGAGGGCACGCCTTTGCATGGCACCGAGAAGTTGGACCATTTCGAATTCGTGCGCACCATCGCTGCCGCCCGTATCACCATGCCAAGCAGTTACGTGCGTCTCTCGGCCGGTCGACAAAGCATGCCGGAAGGCATACAAGCCATGTGCTTTTTGGCCGGTGCTAACAGCATTTTCTATGGCGAAAAACTGCTAACCACGCCCAACCCAGAGGCGTCCGTCGACAAGCAATTATTCGCTAAGCTTGGCATCAACCAAATTTAGCATGCTGGACGCCCTGCAACGTGCATTGGACAAGCGGCAAGCGGATGGCTTGCTGCGGCAGCGGCGTTTGCTCGATTCGCCGCAAGCCGAGCACATTGTCACCAATGACCAACGCTATTTGTCATTTTGCAGCAACGATTACTTGGGTCTGGCCAATCACCCTGAATTAATCAGCACTATGCAGCAAGCCGCAGGCGAATCCGGCGTGGGCAGTGGGGCATCCAATTTGATCACCGGCCACCACCGTTACCACGACGATTTAGAACGTCAATTGGCGGCTTTTGTGGAGCGCCCAGCGGCCTTGTTATTTTCCACTGGCTACATGGCCAACATAGGCGTGCTCGGTGCGTTAGTCGGACGGGGCGATGCCATTTTTGCCGACAAGCTTAACCATGCCTGTTTGAACGACGGCGGTTATTATTCCTTAGCCAGCTTTCATCGCTTTGCGCACAACGACGCGCAAGCGCTAGAGGCTTTGCTTAAATCCAGCACGGCCAAGCATAAATTGATAGCGGTGGATGCGGTGTTTAGCATGGATGGCGACATTGCCCCATTGGCCGAGTATTTGCAATTGTGTGAACGCTACGACGCCTATCTGTACGTGGACGATGCACACGGTTTTGGTGTCTTGGGGGAGCACGGCCAAGGCACGCTGCACCATTTGGCTTTGCGCTCGCCGCGTATTATTATGATGGCCACTTTAGGCAAGGCTGCCGGTGTGGCCGGCGCTTTTGTGGCGGCCGAGGCTGTGGTAATCAACTATTTGATACAAACAGCCAAGAGCTATGTCTATTCCACCCCAGCACCACCGGCCTTATCGGCCACCTTGAGTGCCTCATTAAAATTGATCGCTCAAGGTGACGCATTGCGTACGCATTTGTATGGTTTAATTGCTTACTTTAAAGCCAACCTGTCTTGTCGGAAATGGCGTTTAATGCCATCCGACACGTCAGTGCAACCTTTGTTGGTGGGCAGCAATCAAGCGGCCTTGGCACTGAGTGCGTATTTGCAAAAAAGCGGCATATTGGTGCCCGCCATACGCCCGCCTACCGTGCCTGCTGGCACAGCCCGATTGCGCATTTCCATCTCAGCGGCGCATAGCTTAGAGGACATTCAAAAATTGTTGCAAGCAATACATCAAGCAGAAAGTGAGTTGCCATCATGAGCCCCAATACCATGCACGTCGAAACGCTAGGCTTAGGCCCCAATCTTGTGTTGATACACGGCTGGGGCATGAATGGTTCGGTCTGGCAGCCGCTGGTGAAACCTTTAAGCAAGCATTTCACCCTGCACTTATTGGATTTGCCAGGCATGGGTTACAGCAAACCGATAGAGCCCTTGCACTTGCATGCTTTGGCGGAAAAAGTAGCCGAAATCATGCCGGCCAATGCCGATGTGCTGGGCTGGTCATTGGGCGGTCAGGTCGCGATGCGCATCGCCCTCGATTACCCGGATTTGGTACGACGATTGGTTTTAGTTGGATCCACGCCGTGCTTCGTCAACCGTAGTTTTGATCAGAAAAACGTTGAGTATAAAAAAACCTGGGATGCTGGCATCGAGCCCGAAGTATTCGGCAACTTTGCCGATAACGTTAATGAAGACTACCAAAAAACCATGATGCAATTTTTAAGCTTGCAATGCATGGGCGCAAGGGATGCCAGGTCCACGGTTAAATTGCTGCGCAATAAGTTTAACGAGCGACCTAGCCCTAGTTCGCAAACCTTGTATCGCATGCTGGACATCTTATTGGATACCGATTTACGGGCGGAAGTGCCGTCTTTAAGAAAGCCGACCCTATTGGTGCACGGCGATCGAGACAGCTTGGCGCCCGTGCAGGCGGCGCATTGGATGATGCAAAATCTGCCGGTGGGGTTTTTACGGGTCATGGCAGGGGCATCGCACGCCCCATTCTTGTCGCACCAAGAGGCGTTTATCCAAGCCCTGTTGGAATTTCTAGAACCGGCTAGCGCAAACTAATGGACGCAACAGTCGATCAGTATCACATCGATAAGGCCCGTGTTCGTGCTTCGTTTGGCCGTGCGGCTAACCGTTACGATGCCGCGGCGATATTGCAAAAACAAGTTCGCGAGGAAATGCTTGGCCGCCTGGATTGGGTCACGTTAAGCCCCAAAACGATTTTAGATGCAGGCTGCGGCACCGGCGCCGCCAGCCATGCGCTGGGAAAACGCTACGCCGGCTCGCACGTGCTGTCGATGGACTTTGCCCTAGCCATGTTGCAAAAGACCCGCGCGCGTGGTTTTTTTGCGCGGCTGCTGATGCAATACCGGGGCCTAATCGGCAGGCCACGCCACCACCTGCTGTGCGCAGACTTAGAACAGTTGCCGCTGGCGAACAACAGCATCGATTTGCTTTGGTCAAATTTAGCCATGCAATGGTGTAACGATTTGGACGCCACGTTCAGTGAGTGCCATCGCGTGCTGCGTCCGCAAGGTTTGTTGATGTTCAGCACTTTCGGTCCGGACACCTTGAAAGAATTGCGCGCGGCCAGTCATGCTTACCCCGGGGTCACCACTGTCAGCCGTTTTATCGATATGCACGACATAGGCGATGCCCTAATACGCGCCGGCTTCTCGGCACCGGTGCTCGATGTGGAGCGCTACACCTTAACCTACGATGACATTCAAAGCCTGATGCGCGACTTAAAAAGCATAGGCGCACACAATGCCACCGATGGCCGAGCACGCGGGCTGCTGGGTAGGGGGTTTTTAGAAAAACTCGCTGCCGGCTACGAGGCCTTCCGGGCCAACGGTAAATTGCCCGCCACTTACGAGGTGGTGTATGGCCATGCCTGGCGTGCCGAAGATAAGCCTACGCTGGCCGATGGCGTCTCGCCTATTGCCTTTAGAGCCAGGACTAAATAAGCCTCATGCACGCCGCGTATTTTGTAGTGGGCACCGATACCGATGTGGGTAAAACCTATGTTAGCAGCGCTTTGTTGCGGCATTTTGTGGCGCAGGGCTACCAATCGGTAGGCATGAAGCCGGTGGCATCGGGCTGCCAGATGGACGCGCAGTTAGGCTTAGTGAATGCCGATGCGCAAGCCTTGCTGGTGTCGGGCAATGTGCCTGTCGACATGAATGTGCTTAATCCCTATCGTTTTTTACCGGCAATCGCCCCGCACATTGCTGCCCAGCAAGCGGGTATAACAATAGACATGGAGCATATTTTAAGGGCCTACGGATCTTTAGCGAATGAGGCTGAGGTGGTGGTGGTTGAAGGGGCGGGGGGCTTTTTAACGCCCATCAGTGCGCAGCAAAGTTTGGCCGATCTGGCTGAGCAATTGGCCATACCGATTATTTTGGTGGTGGGCATGCGCTTAGGCTGCATCAACCACGCCTTGTTAACGGTAGAAGCCATACAAGCGCGCGGTTTGCGCTTGGCCGGCTGGGTGGCCAATAGCCTAGCGCCTAGCATGCCGTATTTTGCAGAAAACCTCATTACCTTGCAGCAAGCCATCGCTGCGCCATGCCTAAGCGTCGTGCCGTGGCAAGGTGAGGCGCAGTTCAAGCTAAGCTTATCAATAGGCCATTAGGGCTGAATTTCTGCCGCTTCCAAGACTAATTGATAGCTTTGTGCCTCTTGCATGCTGGCCACTTTTTGCCCAAGCGCCATTTGCCCCTTGGCCCCTGCGGCTAAGGCAGTTCGCAGGATTAAGGGTGCGCTTCGGCTGATGACGCGTCCAGTTTTTAGGTCGTATTTGATGACTTTAAATTGGACTTTCTGGATGCTTAAGGCGCTGTTGTTCTGCAAGACGGCATATAAATTCCCAGTGCGATCGACCTCTATCCTGGCTTGCAGGTATTTTGCTGGGTTACGCGGCAAATCCAATTTAGCCAAACGGGCACCCGCTTGCTGGCCAATATCAGACTTCGAATCGGCTGCAATCTGGTATTGCTGCATGGCCAAGGCTGTGTCGCCGCGTCCTTCGGCAAGTTGACCCAATAAATTGTAAGCCGGCGCGGTTGGCAGCAGTTCATTGGCGCGCTTCAAATAGGCTTCGGCTTCGGCTTTTCTGCCCAAGCTAAATAACACGATGCCGCTTTGCACGTGCGGTTTAAAGTAATCGGGTTGCATGGTGATGGCCTTGGCATACAAAGATAAGGCGGCTTCCGGTTTTTTTTGCAGCAAGGCCATGTCGGCCAGTAATTCTTGAAATTTGGCTTCGCGGGGTTCGCCGGCGATGGCTTGATTAATCAGCTGTTTGGCTTTTTCTAGATCCTTGCTGGCTAGGGCTTTAACTGCCTCATCGTAGGCTTTGTAGGCTGCTTGGGTGGATTTGAGTTTGCTGACTTTTTGCGCGTATGTGTCCTTGCCCATGTCGCCACCGGCACCCAATTGCATCAAGGTGCGCTTGTTAGCCGACACACGTTGTGTGGAGGGCGGATGACTGGCAAATAACCCGTCTATAAGATTGCTCTTATGCTCCGCGCTTAAACGGACAAAGGTTTCTTGTAAGGTGACGGCGGCGGCCGGATCGTAACCGGCTTTTTTCATGTAGCGCATGCCGTATAAATCCGATTCGCTTTCCGCATCGCGGCCGTATTTGGTACTAACCAATTGCGCGCCTACTTGCGCACCACCGACAATTAAGTTGGCGTAGTCGCTATTTTGCGCGCCTATGCCTACCGCTATCATGGCACCTTGCAAAAGTATGCCGCGTTCCATGTCTTTAGCGCCATGCCTAGCGGCGGCATGCACCATCTCATGGCCCATAACGGCAGCCAACTCTGCCTCACTGTTTAATTCGTAGAGCAGGCCGCGGTTGAATGCAATTTTACCGCCGGGCATGGCCCATGCGTTGGGGGTGGAATCGTTGATGATGCTAAATTCATAAGGCAATTTGCGGTCGGATACGGCAGCCAATTTATTGCCCACGCTTTGCACGTAAGCAGTTAATTCTGGGTCCAAGGTGTAATCGCCGCCTTGTGCTTGGCGCGTGGGGCCGTAATTTTTTTTGCCTATGGCAATTTCTTGCGATTCCGAGACGAGTTGCAATTCCCTTTTTTTGGTCACCGGGTTGGTGCCGCAACCTGGCGTCAACAAGCCCAGCGCGATGACTAGGCTTAGCAATGCTTGTTTAGTGGCAGGCTTGAGCATAGGGTGTTTTAACATGGGGCATTCCTTGTTGGGCTAGCTAGGCTTGGTAGAGGCCATGCTGTGCAATGTAATCAAGCACGCAGTCTGGCGTTAAATAGCGTGCCGATTGACGGTTGTTTAATTGTTCGCGTATGGCGCTGGATGAAATCGCCAAGGGCGTAATGGCTTGCATGGTAATCAAGCCAGCCGACTCGGTTTGCAAATCCATGGCATTTTCCGTGTAGTGGTCTTGTAAAAAAGTCACCAGCTCTGGATTTAAGCCGGCCGACACGTCACTGGCTGGCCTTTCTACTAGGGCTATGTGGCTCAGCATGATGATCTCTTGCCACTGATGCCAACGGTTAAGTTGTTTAAAGGCGTCGCTGCCTATGAATAAGACTAAGCTGTCTTGCGCGCTTAGATCGCAGCGCAAACTGCGCAAGGTGTCTACCGTGTAGGATGGACCAGTTCGCTTCAGTTCGCGATCATCCAATTGAAAATCGGGGTTGTTGGCGATGGCGAGTTGCACCATGGCGCAGCGGTCTGCAGCTGAAGCGCTGGGTTGGCTTTTGAGTGGCGGCAAGGCGGCTGGGATGAATTTGACGCTGTCCAATGCCAGGGCTTGCGCCAGCTCTTTTGCCATGCCTAAATGGCCAAAATGAATGGGATCAAACGTCCCGCCAAGCAAGCCTATGCGGGCCATTTATGCTCGAACTTGACCGTCGCCCAACACAATGTACTTGAGTGAGGTCAAGCCTTCCAAGCCGACTGGGCCGCGTGCGTGCAGTTTGTCGGTGGAGATGCCTATTTCCGCGCCTAAACCGTATTCGAAGCCATCGGCAAAACGGGTTGACGCATTCACCATGACGCTGCTGGAATCCACTTCACGCAAGAAGCGCCTGGCTTTGCTGTAATTTTCCGTGACGATGGCTTCGGTGTGCTGCGATGAGTGCTGGTTAATGTGCACTATGGCCTCGTCTAAGCCGCCGACCACCTTGCAGGAAATAATCGCCGCTAGATACTCGGTGTAATAATCCTCGTCGCTGGCGGCTTTGGCTTGTTTGACCAAGGCGCAGGTTTCTTTGCAGCCGCGAATTTCGATACCGTGTTGGCTGAGCATGTCGGCCAGTTTAGGCAGCATGCTGGCCGCCACCGCTCTGGCAATCAACAACGATTCTGCCGTGTTGCAGGTGCCCAAACGTTGCGTTTTGCTGTTTTCCAGTATGCGCAAGGCTTTGTCAAAATCGGCTTCGTCGTCGACGTAGACATGGCAATTGCCGTCCAAGTGTTTAATCACTGGGATTCTTGCTTCATTGCTAATGCGTTCTATTAAGCCCTTGCCGCCTCTAGGCACGATGACGTCCACGTAGTCTTTCATGGTAATCAATTCGCCCACCGCAGCCCGGTCGCTGGTTTCTATGACTTGCACGGCGCTGCTTGGTAAGCCTGCTGCGGCCAAGCCCTCTTGCACCAATTTGGCCAAGGCTTGATTGCAATGCATGGCTTCGCTGCCGCCGCGTAAAATGGCGGCATTGCCGGATTTAATGCATAGGCCGGCGGCGTCTATGGTGACGTTAGGCCGTGCTTCGTAAATGATGCCTATCACCCCAAGTGGCACGCGCATTTTGCCTATCTGTATGCCGCTAGGACGGTATTTAAAATCGCTCATTTCGCCTATGGGGTCATCAAGCTTGGCGATTTGCGTTAAGCCTTCGGCCATGCCCTGTATGGATTTTTCCGTGATGCTCAGGCGGTCTAGCATGGCGTCATCCAAGCCGTTGGCGCGAGCGGCAGACAAGTCCAATTGGTTGGCGGCTAGTAGCGCGGTTTTTTCACGCAATAGCGCGCTGGCAATGTGCTGCAGGGCAGCGTTTTTTTTGTTGCTGTCTGCGCTGGCCATCAACCTTGAAGCCGCACGGGCGGCCAGGCCAATTTCTTGCATGTATTTTTTTATGTCCATGATGGTTGTCTGCTCATGAGGTTTGTTTGCCTTGGATTATACTTTTTTATAGCAGGCCTGCGTAGGGCCTTAGCGCGCCCGAACCCCAGCTAGGCCAAAACACAGGCGAGAAATCTCCAACCAGGCGTCGCCCTGCATGACGCCTTTGGCGGTTTTATCGATGTCGGCTAGTTTTTGCAAGGCCGCTTCCAGTTGACGCAAGCTCAATCGGCTTAAAGCACGTTTGACTAGGGCTTGGCGCTCGCCAAAGATGCGCGCACTGGTCATGGCTTGCACCACGTTCTCGCCGCGCAATTCGGCTTGTTTGATGCGCAATAAGGGACGCAAGACCCACATCAGTGGGTTCATCACGGCGACGGCATTTTCCCCTTCATCTTGCAGTCCTTGCAAAATACGCACGGTGCGCGCGCTGTCGCCAGCCAGTACTGCTTCACCCAATTGAAACGCGTCGTAACGAGAAACGTTTAGCACCGCTTGCCTCACGGCTTCGTCGCTGAGCTCGCCTGCTGGATGCAGTAGTGCCAGTTTTTGCACCTCTTGGTTGGCGGCGAGTAAATTGCCTTCTACTTGGTGGGCTAAGAATTCCAGAGTGGCTGCGCTGGCTTGTTGACCTTGCTGCGCCAGACGCGCGCCTATCCATTTAGGCAGTTGGCTGGCCGGTACTTCTTCTAGGTTGATCAGCACGGCCTGTTTTTCTAAGGCGCTAAACCAGGCACTGTTTTTTGCCTCACGCTCTAATTTTGGCAAGATGATAATTACGCTAGTATCGCTTAGCGGCTGGCTGGCTAGCGCTTGCAAGGCTTTGCCACCTTCCACCCCGGGTTTGCCGTTGGGCACATTGATTTCTAATAGACGGCGACTGGCAAACAAGGAGATGGACGCACCGTAAGAAGCAATTTGTTGCCAATTAAAGCCACGCTCCACCATTAAGCTGTTGCGTTCATCAAAGCCTTGTAATCGCGCCGCTTGCCTAATGGCATCCAAGCATTCTCGGTGTGCCAATGGCTCGTCGCCCACCAGCACGTAAAGGGCTTGCAGGCCTTGCTTAAGATGAGCGGCTAATTGCGCTGGGGCGAGCTGCATAATTATGGTTGCAGCCGTTTGATGGCAGACAGTCGGCGCATGATTTCTCGGACCACCTCGCTGTGCATGTCTACATTAAGTTTGTTTTCCTCATCGAGTTTGGCCAGCAAGGCTTTGTCGTTATAGGAAAAATTACGCCGAGATTGCACGGTTTGCGCTTCGCTCCACAGTGGGGTATTCGGCAGCCGAGTTCTAAAGCTGACCTTGTAAACCAGCTCGTACTCCCTTACGGTACCGCCGCCGCTCAAGGACAGGATGCGCTTTTCATTGCTTTCATTAATCAGTTCAAACAACAGCGCGGCGTCCTCTGTGTTTTCGATTACTCTAATGCCGTTGCTTTTAAGGGTTTGCCGCAGTTCTCGGCTCATGCTCAGGCTGTTGCCTTGAATGGAAATGGTTTTGAAGGTGACCTCGCTCATGCCGCGCGGATGAAAACCACAGCCAGTCATTAAAAGGCTGGCTGTGACTAGGCTGACTAAGCCTATGTTTTTCAGCTTGGTGTAGAGCAAACCGTGCATTCCCTGTTAAGACGCCATCATAGTTAAGATACCACCACGTTAATCAGTTTATTGGGCACCACGATGATTTTTCGGACTTGCAAAGGCGCTTCCATGAATTTTTGCACGAAAGGCTGGGCCAAGGCTAATTGCTCCAATTGCGCTTTGCTTTCGGTTTTGGCCACATTGAGGCTGCCGCGCAATTTGCCGTTCACTTGAATGACGTATTCCACGCTGTCTTGTTCCATGGCCGCGGGGTCGGCCAGTGGCCAAGAAGCGTCCAATATGTGGCTGCCTGGGCAAAGTTCTGCCCAAAGCGCTTGGCATACATGCGGCACGATAGGCGAGAGCAAGAGCGCCACGTTTTGCAAGACTTCTTGCCGCACCTGGCGACTAAGGGTTTGCGTGCATTCCATTTTCGCTAAGGCATTCATCAGTTCCATCACCGAGGAAATGGCCGTATTAAAACTGTGGCGTCGACCGTAATCGTCGGCCACTTTGTCTATGGTCTGATGCAATTGCAAACGCAGCGTTTTTAGTTCGGCATTCAATTCGCCGCTGCTGTAGGCGGCTACCGTGCCCAGCGCCACGTGGTCGTAGACAGCTTTCCATAGACGGCGTAAGAAGCGGTGCGCCCCTTCAACGCCGCTGTCGGCCCATTCCAAACTTTGTTCGGGCGGTGCAGCAAACATCATGAACAACCTAGCTGTGTCGGCGCCGTAGGCATCGATTAAGGCTTGCGGGTCCACGGTGTTGCCTTTGGATTTACTCATTTTTGAGCCGTCTTTTAAGACCATGCCCTGCGTCAGCAAATTGGTAAACGGCTCGTCGTTGCTAATTAAACCGACGTCGCGCATCAGTTTGTTAAAGAAACGAGCGTACAGCAAATGCAAGATGGCGTGCTCTATGCCCCCTACGTATTGATCGACTGGTAACCAATAGTTGGCACGTTGGTCAACCATAGCCGAATGGCTATCGAAACTGGCGTAGCGTGCAAAATACCAAGACGACTCAAAAAAGGTATCCAAGGTGTCGGTTTCACGTTGCGCTTTGGCGCCGCATTGTGGGCAGCTGGTTTCGTAGAAGCCGGGGTCTTTTTTAATGGGTGAGCCGACGCCGTCCATGACCACCTCTTCAGGCAAGACCACCGGCAATTGCTCGGCTGGCACCGGCACTTCGCCGCAACTGGCGCAATGCACGATGGGAATAGGGCAGCCCCAGTAGCGTTGGCGCGACACGCCCCAATCGCGCAGACGGAATTGGCTGCGTTTTTGCCCTAGGTTTTTTGCGCTAAGCGCGGTGGCGATGGCGTCGCTGGCTTGCGCAAAATTTAACCCATCAAATTCACCGGAGTTAAACAATAGGCCATGTTCAGTCATGGGTAGGCTGTCGGCATCGCTTTGTTTAATCACCGCTTTGATTGGCAATTGGTATTTGCTGGCGAATTCAAAATCACGCTCATCGTGGGCAGGCACGGCCATGACCGCGCCTTCGCCGTAGCTAGCTAAGACGTAGTTGGCTACCCAGACTGGCAAGCGTTCGCCATTGAGAGGGTGGCTGACAAACAAGCCGGTGGCCATGCCTTTTTTCTCTGCCGTGGCAAGGTCGGCTTCGGCGACGCTGCCGCGTTTGCATTCGGCAATAAAAGCAGCCAAGTCTGGGTTGGTCAGTGCGGCTTGCGTGGCCAAGGCATGTTCAGCGGCCACCGCGACATAGCTTGCGCCCATCAAGGTGTCCGGACGCGTGGTGTACACTTTTAGTTGGCCATCTTGACCCAGTAGCGGGAAAGCCACCTCGCAACCGTAACTTTTGCCTATCCAATTGCGTTGCATGGTTTTGACTTGCTCAGGCCAGCCGTCCAGTTGGTCTAAATCACTCAGCAGTTCTTCTGCGTAAGCAGTGATTTTCATGAAGTATTGCGGGATGTCGCGCTTCTCCACCAAGGCGCCGCTGCGCCAACCGCGGCCGTCTATGACTTGCTCATTGGCTAGCACGGTGCCGTCTACTGGGTCCCAATTGACCGTGGCGGTTTTTTTGTAGATCAAGCCTTTTTTGTATAGCTCGGTAAACAACCACTGTTCCCAGCGGTAATATTCCGGCGTGCAGGTTGCTATTTCCCGATCCCAATCGACGCCCAACCCCAACTGTTTGAGTTGGGTTTTCATGTGCTCTATGTTTTCATAAGTCCATTTGGCCGGGGCGGTGTTGTGCTTAATGGCGGCATTTTCCGCCGGCAAACCAAACGCATCCCAACCCATAGGCTGCATAACGTTGTAGCCTTTCATCTTATGGAAACGACTCAATACATCGCCTATGGTGTAATTGCGCACGTGGCCCATGTGCAAGCGCCCAGAGGGGTAGGGAAACATGGACAAGCAATAGTATTTTGGTTTATCGCTGGTTTCCTTGGCGGCAAAGGTTTTTTTGCTTGCCCATTCGTCTTGGGCGGCGCGTTCGATTTCTTGGAAGGGGTACTGCTGCTGCATAATTTAAGGCTTCATGGAATGTAATGGAATGGCTAGATTATACCTTTGGCCGTCCAATAATGCGATTTTTAGCTGGAATAATCGGGCGGCGATGCACGCTTAACGCGGCCCAGTTAAGGGCGCTTGAGGCTTAATTGGTAGAGGCCGTAGCCGATCAAAACGCCAAGGGTATCGGCCAAACTGTCGTAAAAGTCACCGTAGCGGCCAAGTTGCAGCAAGCTTTGCAGTACCTCTATGATTGCCCCATGCACAGTTAAACCCACTAAGACGGCAGGCAGATTGCGCGGGAAAGCAAAGCAGCCGATGAGGGCCAATAAAGCAAAGGCCAAGCCATGTTGGGCTTTGTCCCAAAACAGCAAGGCTTGCGGCAAGGATGACCCAGGCATTAAACCCAAGAGCGTTACCAAGACCAGGCCAGCCCAAAAGCTTAGGATTAAGGCAGGCCTGAGCAAGGAGTTTGGTTTGGGCAAGGCGACTGGTTTAACCAAGAGTGAGCTTGGTCTGCAGCTTATTTAAGTGCAGCGAATATGCTATCGCGTATGGCGTTCATGTCGCCCAAGCCGTTGACGAAGACGTGCTTAGGTGCACCGGCTATGCCGCTATTGGCCCAGTCCGCGTAGTATTTAACCAATGGCTTGGTTTGGCTGTGGTAGACATTGAGTCGGGTCATGACGGTTTCAGCGGCGTCGTCTGGGCGCTGCACCAAGTCTTCACCGGTGATGTCGTCTTTGCCAGCTACTTTAGGTGGGTTGAATTTGATGTGGTAAGTGCGACCGCTGGCTGGGTGGGAGCGACGACCGCTCATGCGCTCAACAATGGCGGCGTCGGGCACGTCAATCTCCACTACGTAGTCTATGCCTACGCCGGCCTCTTTCATGGCCTCGGCCTGAGGGATGGTGCGAGGAAACCCGTCGAATAAAAAGCCGTTGGCACAATCGGCTTCTTTAATGCGTTCGCTGACTAAGCCTATGATCACTGCATCCGGCACCAAACCGCCACTGTCCATGAAACTTTTTGCTTCCAAGCCCAACGGGCTGCCGGCCTTAACCGCGGCACGCAACATGTCGCCGGTAGAGATTTGTGGAATGTTAAATTTTTCACGTAAGTAGGTAGCTTGAGTGCCTTTACCTGCACCAGGCGCGCCTAGAAGTATGATACGCATAAGGTCGTCCTAAAAAAGTTGGTTGGAAATGGATGCTGCAAGATGACCATTATATCAGCTCAGGTAATTGGCTATGGCGACAAAATCGGCCACGCTTAAATTTTCTGCTCGCTGTTGCGAGTCTATGGCTAAGGCGCTAAAGCCTTCGTCTGCTAATAGGCCCTTGAGGGTGTTGCGCAAGGTTTTGCGGCGTTGTGAAAAAGCCGCTAACACCACTTTTGCAAACACGGCTTCATCTTTGGCGATAAAGGGCAGGGTGGCGTGCGGCACGCAGCGTACAAAAGCCGATTCCACTTTGGGTGCAGGCTCAAATGCGCTGGGTGGCACGGTAATTAAATAGGCCATCTGCAAGTGGTATTGCAGCATCACGCTTAACCTGCCATAGGCCGGTGTTGACGGTTGCGCCACCATGCGTTCCACCACTTCTTTTTGCAGCATAAAGTGCATGTCAGTGATGTGCGATACATTGGCCAGCAAGTGAAATAAGATGGGGGTGGAAATGTTGTAGGGGAGGTTGCCGGTGACGCGCAATCCTTGGCCTAAGCTGCTGAAGTCAAATTTAAGGGCGTCGGCATTGTGTATAAGGATGTTGCTTTGTGCATAAGCCGGCTTGGCATACTCCGCCTGCATCCAAGCGATAATGTCGCGGTCCACTTCCACCACATGCAGTTGCTTTAATTTTTGCAACAAGGGCTTGGTCAACGCACCCAGCCCTGGGCCTATTTCCACCATGAGGTCGGCCGCTTGCGGTGCTATCGCCTCGACTAAACTGTTGATGACGCTTTGGTCGGTAAGAAAATTTTGGCCAAAGCGTTTTTTTGCGACGTGTTTCATGGTTTATTGGTGTCAGGCAGCACGTTGACGGCTGAGGTCTATGGCTAAATTGATGGCGGCCAACAGGCTGCCTATTTCGATGCGGCCGGTTCCGGCTAAGGCTAATGCGGTGCCATGGTCGACTGATGTGCGCAGTATGGGTAGGCCCAATGTGACGTTTACCCCAGCGCCAAAGCTGGCATGCTTGAGCACAGGCAGCCCTTGGTCGTGGTACATGGCCAACACCGCATCCGCTTGTTGCAAATTGCTAGGCGAAAATAAGGTGTCGGCCGGCAAGGCGCCGATTAATTGCATGCCTTCACTACGCAGTTTGGCTAATACCGGGTTGATGATTTCAATTTCCTCGCGTCCCAAGTAGCCGTCTTCCCCAGCGTGCGGGTTCAAGCCAGCTACTAAGATACGCGGTTGGGCGATAGCAAACTTAGCGATTAAATCCTCATGCAAGATGCGCAAGCAAGTCTCTAGGCTGGGTTGACTAATGGCGGCGGGCACATCCTTGAGCGCTAAATGCGTGGTTGCCAACGCCACGCGCATGCCGCCGCCGACCAGCATCATGACCACTTGCGCAGTGCAACTTAATTCGGCTAAGAATTCCGTGTGCCCGCTAAAGGCGATACCGCTAGCGTTGATGATGCCTTTGTGCACGGGTGCGGTGACCAGCGCATCAAATTCATGGTTTAGGCAAGCTAGCGTCGCGCTGCGCAAGCAATCCAGAACGTATGGGCTGTTGTTTGCATTGAGTACGCCGGGCTGTGCGGTTTCTGCTAGCGCCTGATCCCAAACCCTCAGGTTGCCATTGCCAAGGTGGCGTTCGTGTTGCTGTGCGGCATAGGTTTGGGTGTGCAAAGGCAAGTTCAGCATCGCGGCACGCCCTTCCAGCATGGCCGCATTGGCGATGACCACCAGTTCGGCATCCAGTTTTTGCTGTGCCAACATCACGCACAAATCCGGACCTATGCCAGCCGGTTCACCGGCGCTGAGGAGGATTTTTGGTAAGAAGGCGGTCATGCGAGGACTGAACTTGGCAGAGCGAAAAGCTTGGCCGTGAGGCGATTAAAATTTATCTTCAAGCCGAATTTCCACGTACGCTCGGTCACGCAATTCGCGTATCCAATCCTGGTAGGCTTCGTCGGCTTTTTTTGCACGGATTTCTTGGCGCGCTTTCAGTCTAGCGGCTTCTTTGCTCATGTCTTGGCTGCGACGTTCTATGACTTGAATGAGGTGCCAACCAAATTGCGTGCGCACCGGCATGCTGATTTGCAAGTCTTTCAGTTCGTTCATGGCTTTTTCAAACTGTGGCACGGTGTCACCCGGGTTGACCCAGTTTAAATCGCCGCCATTGGAGGCGGTGCTGTCTTCGGAGTATTGCTTGGCTAGGGCTTCAAATTTTTCGCCGTTATCCAGGCGCTCTTTGATGCCGTCAATTTTGAGTTTACCGTCTTTTTCAGACATGATTTCAGACAGCTTGATTAGGATATGCCTGGCGTGGGTTTGCTGTATGACCAAGGGCGAATTGCCGCCGCGTTTGTTGTTTAATTTCAATACATGGAAACCGTTAGGGCTGCGCAGTGGAGCAGACACTTCGCCTACTTGCATGGCTTTTAGGGCATCAAGAAACAAGGCCGGCATTTGTGAGGCTTTTTTCCAACCTAGGTTGCCGCCTTCTAAGGCGTTGGGGGCATCGGAAAAGCTGGCTGAGACTTTAGCGAAGCTTACCCCGGCTTTCAGTTCGGTGAGGGCGCTATCGACTTTGCTTTTGGCTTTTTGTATGTCTTCTGTGGCGCCTTCTTCTGGGGTGCGGATGAGTATGTGGGCGATCTCGTACTCGTCTTGATTTTCATTGTTGGCCGCTTGGCTGGTTAAAAAATTATCGATTTCCGATTCGCTGACGTTGACACGGCCATCCACTTCACGCTCACGCAAGCGTGCCAAGGTAATTTCATTGCGTATGTCTGCGCGAAATTTCGTCATGCTAACGCCATCTTTGGCTAAGGCTTCGGCAAATTCAGCCAGACTCAATTGGTTTTGCTCAGCAATCCGACCTATGGTTTTGTCCAGTTGGTTGTCGTCCACTTTCAAGCCGGTTTGCGCGGCGTATTGCAGTTGCAGGGTGTCGGTAATGAGGCGCTCTAAAATTTGTTTACGTAAAATCGCTTCAGCAGGCAATTCGGTGCCTTGTTTTTTAAATTGCGCCGTCACCGTCGCGATGCGGCTTTCCAATTCTTGTTCGGTGACCACGGCTTGGTCGACGATGGCGACGATGCGATCCATTTTGACCACTTCGGCCGCTTGGGCGTTGAATTGGTAAGCCAAGCCCAGTCCGGCCAGCAAAGCCATGAATTTAATAAAAGGTAGGTTAGAAATACGCAAAATATTCACTCGTGTTAAGGTTGTTTGTAAATGTCAGGGATGCGTCCTGAGTGCATATAGCCTGGAATACTGCGTTCTATCACTTGCATAGGGTTAATGCCTATGGAAGCAATGCCACCCAATTCCACTTGGAAAAATAAGGCATAAACATCACCCGAGGTAGCGGTGCTTATTTTATGCATTACCGTTCGCGTTTGCCAGCAACCAGCATCATACTCTAATCCCGCTAGCGTTTCGACGACCTGCTTGTCTAATAGAGAATAATTGACGCGGGCAATACCGTACCAGCCTCGACCCAGCGGCCATTGACCGGATAAATCCACTTGCTCGAAGGCGTCTTGGCGGTAGCTGTAGCTGAGGTTCAAGGCCTTGCCGGGTTCGGGGGTGTAGCGACTGGTCAGGGTGGTGCTGACAAAGTTGTCTTTATCGGTGTTGTATTGCCAGAACGCATCGACGTTCCAGTGGGTTTTTAGGTTGGTGCTGAGCCCGGCTAATATGTCTGAGCTGTTGCTGCTTCGGTATGCGCTTGGGTCGTTGTAGTTCAGCGCCACTTTTTGATCGTTAAAATAATACCGTTGACCAACGGTAGCAGAGAGGCGTTGGGTGCCACTGTCGGTTTCAATTAAACGCGCCGTTAAAGACAGGCTCAGTTGGTTGGCGTTATTGATTCTGTCGTTACCGTTAAACTGATTCTCGCTAAACAAGCTACTGAAGTTTAAGTCAGCCTGACTGGTGTCAAAAACCGGCATGTAGGCTTGATTGACGTTAGGGATGTACAAGTAAAACAGCCTGGGTTCTATGGTTTGCGTGTAAGCCCGATCGGCAATTTTAAAATCGCGATCGAAAAATAGGCCGCTGTCGAGGCTGGCTATGGGTAAAGTCCTATGGTAATGGTTGCGATTGTTTGGGTCGTCATCCAAGCTGTAACTGGTGTGATGCAGACCTAGCTTAGGCGTGAGGTAACCGTATGCTTGGCTCATGGGAAAACTTAGGCTGGGATACAAGGTGGCGCGTGTGCCGGTGGCGGCAACAGGGGCGTTACGATTTTGATCAAACGCCACCAATTCGCTGTACAGTTGAGCGTAAACTGGGCCGTAAAATTTTTCGCCTAAGAGGGTCAGTTGCGGCAGCCGTTGGTAAGGGTAAGAGCTTTGGTCTAGGGTTTGAAATTGTTGTGCCAAGGCATTAAAGCGCCAAGTCTCATCGGTGTAATCCACATTGAATTGTTGTGGCAAATTCACTCGGCTGGTGCTGGTAATAAGCGTCGATAGGTCAGAAAAATACTGGTTATCCGAGACGTTTTCAAAGCTGTAGCCGGCTGACCAGCCTTGTTCAAATTGATGCTGATGCTTTAAATTGAGGTAATAGCGGTTTTTGCCATTTTGCTTGTCGTCGGGCAGGTACTCAAGGTTGCCTATGCCAAAAAAGTCCTCTTCCAGGTAGCGGAATTCGCCTTGCAATTGCAGGCCGCGCCGACTTAACGCCCGACTGGTGATGGTGGCGTCTTTGTTGGGTGAAATGTTCCAATAATAGGGCACGGCTACTTCCGCACCGCTGTTCGACGTGGTGCCGTAAGTGGGCGCCAGCAACCCGCTCTTGCGTTGGTCGTTATAAGAAAAATTGAGCCATGGGGTATACAGCACGGTCTTGCCCATGACTTCTAAGTAGGCATTTTTGGCGCTACCCGATTCGCTGTCATTGTTCAGTTTTAACTCGTCGGCTTTGATGTACCAATCGTCCACGCCGGCCGCGCAAGTAGTGTAGCGCGCCTCCTTAAAGCGTTTCACGTCTTGCCCCTCAAACAGCACGCTTTTGGCATCGCCACGGCCCTGTGAGGTGAGCTTTTTGGAGCTAAAGGTAGTGCTCAGGTACAAGGATCCCAATACGTCGGTGGCCGAGCTAATCGGTTTGCTTGGCAAGTCCAGGGGGCTGGAGTGGTTGCCCATTAACGTGGCCTGCTCGGCCGCTGTGCGAGCCGAATTAACCGTCGCTGCTTGGGTGGTTGACTTGGGCAGCATGGTGAAGCGGGCATGTTTAAATTCGCCCAATTGGTTAGATAATTGCAAGCGCAATTCCGAGCCTTCAATTTGCGCATTGTCCAAGTTGATGGCGACATTCCCGGTGACGTGCAATTCATCGTTTTGCAAGTCGTAGTCTAAGACGTCGCCGGAGACACTTTGCTGACCACGGCGCATGCTAGCGTGACCTGTGACACGCATATGACGCTCTAGGTGTAATTCCAGCTTATCCCCATCGATTAACACGCTGTCGTTTAAAACGCTGTCGTTCGCTTCTGCCAATTGATCTGCTTGCGCGGGCAGCGCATAGCAAAAAAACGCCACCCACACAGTCCAGGAAAAACGCCGGCTTAACATAGCGGTGCGAGCTTTTGCAGGCTTGCTGCGTGGGCTAATTTGGAAGGCGAAAAAGTGGGCACGGGTGCTGGGCAGAGGTTTTATTTTAAGGATGGGTTTATCGATGCTAAAATCTCACAAATAGGGCCTTTTTGCAATCGATAACTGGGCATGACCGCCTGATTAATGGGCTTGCGCCAGGGCCGATTTGAAGCATAAACAATCACATTATATAACATTGGATACACCCTCGTGGACGACAGACAGCAACAACTGACTTTATGGCTTAATCGGGTCTTGCCATCGGCCAGTTTTACCCTCACCACGGCATCGGCCGATGCCAGTTTCAGGCGATATTTTAGGGTGCATTTGGCGCAAGCCCATTTAGGCCATGCCAGTTTAATTGCCATGGACGCGCCACCGCCGCAAGAGGATTGCGCCCCCTTTGTGCGCATTGCCAAACTCTTTCTCGATGCCGGGCTGAATGTGCCACAAGTTTTAGCACAAGACCTGAGCCAGGGATTTTTATTGTTAAGCGACCTGGGTGACGACACCTACTTATCGCAACTCAATGCACAAACCGTCGCGTCACTGTATCAGGCCGCAACCGACAGCTTGATTAAATTGCAGTTGGCCAGCCAGCCTAAGCAGTTGCCGGATTACGATGAGGCCTTGCTCACTCGTGAAATGCAGTTGTTTCCGGATTGGTACGTGGCCAAGCAGCTTAATTTAAGCTTAAGCACCGAGCAGCAAACGGTGTTGAATAACACCTTTGCCGAGCTTAACCGCAACGTCCTAGCCCAAGCCAAAGTATACGTGCACCGTGACTTTCACTCGCGCAATTTAATGTTGACAGCACAAGGCAATCCCGGTGTGTTGGATTTTCAGGATGCCGTCTACGGCCCCATTACTTACGATTTGGTGTCTTTGTTAAAAGACGCCTACGTGGCTTGGGATGAAGAGCAAGTGATAGACAGTGCCGTTCGTTATTGGCAGCCAGCCAAAAAAGCCGGCTTGCCGGTGCCGCAAGATTTCAGTGAGTTTTACCGTGATTTTGAGTGGATGGGCGCGCAACGGCACATCAAAGTTTTGGGTATTTTTGCTAGGCTCAGTCATCGGGATGGCAAGCATGCCTACATAAAGGATCAGCCCTTGGTGATGGGGCAGTTGCGCAAAGTCTGCGAACGCTATGTTGAATTAAGGCCCATGCTGCGTTTGCTTAATCAATTAGAGAAAGTCACGCCGCAAGCCGGCTACACCTTCTAATGAAAGCGATGATATTGGCAGCCGGTCGAGGCGAGCGCATGCGACCCTTGACCGATTTCACCCCCAAACCTTTGCTCAAGGTGGGGGCAAAGCCGTTAATCGTTTGGCACTTGGAGCGCTTAGCCCAAGCCGGATTTAAAGAAGTGGTGATTAATCACGCGCATTTGGGCGAGCAAATTGAACAAGCCTTGGGCAACGGCAGTCTATGGTCCATGACCATACAATACAGCCCAGAACAACAAGCATTAGAAACCGCTGGCGGTATAGCTAAGGCGCTGCCGCTGTTAGGCGATCAGCCATTTTTGGTGGTGAACGGTGACATCTACACTGAAATCGATTTTGCGCCGTTGGCCAATTTGGCAGAGAGTTTGTCACCCAATCTGGCGCATTTGCTCATGGTGGACAACCCGCCGCAGCATCCGCAAGGGGACTTTGCCATTGTCGACGGGCGCTTGTGCGAGAGCGGTGCGACCAAGCTGACTTTTTCCGGTGTCGGTGTCTACCACCCGAGTTTGTTTGCCGGTGTCGGCCTTGGCCAAGCAGCCAAATTGGCCCCATTGTTGCGCGAGGCCATGGCCAAGCGGTTAGCCACGGCAAGCTATTACGACGGCGTTTGGCATGACATAGGCACACCCGAGCGCTTGCATAATTTAGATCAACAATTGAAGGCGCTTGGCCCTCTGGCCTAGGTGCTATTCATTAAGCCACAACGGACGGTATGCACATGAACCCAGCACCAGCAGAATTTAAAACCAGGCGGCAATCACTGCTCAGCGCCATGGGTGACGGCGTCGCCATCATACCAACCGCTGCCGAAGCCATACGCAATCGCGATAGCCACTACCCGTATCGCTTTGATAGTTCGTTTTATTATTTAACCGGCTTCAAAGAACCGGAAGCAGTATTGGTCTTGGTGGGAGGCGATCAGCCTAAGTCCATATTATTTTGCCGAGATAAAGACCCGGAAAGGGAGATTTGGGATGGTTTTCGTTATGGCCCAGCTGGCGCTTGCGAGCAATTTGGTTTTGATGAAGCCTACAGCATGGACGAGCTGGACGCCAAATTACTGGTCCTGTTAGCCAACCAGCCCAAGGTGTATTTTAGCCTAGGCGTCAGTGCACTATGGGATGCCAAACTCACGGCCTGCTTGAACCATTTAAGTACCCAAGGCCGAAGCGGCGTGAGTGTGCCGGACGCCGTCTGCGACCCGCGCAAACTCATCGATGCCATGCGGCTTTATAAATCCCCTTTTGAACAAGCGCTCATGCAGCAATCGGCCAATATAGCGGCAACGGCGCATAACCGCGCCATGCAGTTCGTTAAGCCGGGTACGATGGAATACCAGTTGGAAGCGGAATTTTTACACGAATTCTACCGCCAAGGGGCGCAAGCGCCTGCTTACACCAGTATCGTGGCGGGCGGTGCAAACGCCTGCACCTTGCATTACAACGCCAATAACGCACCATTGCGCGACGGCGATTTGGTGTTAATTGATGCCGGTTGTGAGTTGGACGGCTACGCTTCCGACATCAGTCGAACTTTTCCAGTGAACGGCAAGTTCAGCGGGCCACAAAAAGACCTGTATGAATTGGTTTTGGCCGCACAAACGGCCGCTATCGCCCAAGTGGCTCCAGGAAACGAATGGGATGCGGCTCACCAAGCCGCCTTAGCGGTATTGGTGCAAGGGTTTATCGATTTGAAGCTGTGTCAGGGTAGCCCGCAAGCGGTGCTGGAAAGTGGCGACTACCGTCGCTTTTACATGCATCGAACCGGCCATTGGTTAGGCTTGGACGTGCACGATGTGGGGGACTACAAAGACCGCGACCAGCAATGGCTGCGCCTAGCGCCCGGCATGACCCTTACCGTTGAGCCCGGTTGTTACATCCGCCCTGCGGCCAACGTGCCTGAGCATTTTTGGAATACTGGCATACGCATAGAGGACGACGTCTTGGTCACCGCAACAGCTTGCGACGTGTTGACGGCCAAGGCCATTAAAACAGTGGCCGAC
>JBEDKJ010000076.1:0-3135 GCA_041172285.1 Pseudomonadota bacterium | reverse complement strand
AAACCAGCCCGCACTTTTTGGCCTTACGCGATGCCATGACCGAGGTGGCGATAGAGTTGGCGCAAGCCATCGTGCGCGATGGCGAAGGTGCGACCAAATTCATGACGGTGCAAATTGACGGCGGCAAAGACGAAGCCGAGTGCCGTAAAGTGGCTTATGCCATTGCCCATTCGCCTCTGATTAAAACAGCATTTTTTGCTTCTGACCCAAATTTAGGCCGAATTTTGGCGGCCATCGGTTATGCCGGTGTCGACCAACTCGATGTCAACCAACTCAAGCTTTATTTGGGTGACGTGCTGGTGGCAGAAAAAGGCGGCCGGGCCAGCGCTTACAGAGAAGAGCAGGGCGCCGCCATCATGCAAGAAGCGGAGATTTTAGTGCGCGTGGATTTAGCTAGAGGCGCTGCAAGTTGCACGATCTGGACTTGCGACTTTTCTTACGACTACGTCAAAATCAATGCCGACTACCGTTCCTGATGCGAGTTTAGACTCAGGCAGCTTGACGCGCGCGGCCGTTGGCGTGATACAGCGAGCCGATGGCTGGGTCTTGTTAAACGAGCGGCCATTGGGCAAACCTTGGTCTGGCTATTGGGAGTTTCCCGGCGGCAAAATTGAAGAAAACGAGTTGCCCGAGCAAGCCCTAAAACGCGAATTGCAAGAAGAGCTGGGCATCAAGGTCACGCAAGCTTACCCATGGCTTACCCGTCGCTACACTTACCCAGCTAAATACCTAGACAATGGCCAATTGGCCAGCGCAGCTAAAACCGTGCAACTGCATTTTTTTGTGGTATCAGCGTGGTTGGGTGATCCGCAAGGCATGGAAGGGCAAAAACTCAGTTGGCAGTCAACAAAAGCCGTCAGCGTGTCGCCCTTGTTGCCAGCCAACGCGCCCATTATCGATGCGCTCAATCTGCCTCAAGTGCATGCCATTAGCAACCTCGCTGAAATGGGCGAACAGGCTTTTTTTCAGAGTTTGCAGCGCGCGCTGGATGGGGGCTTGGGCCTGCTGCAGTTACGTGAAAAGCAGTTAACGGCATCGGCATTTGCACGGTTTTTTGATCGCGTCATGACCATGACGGCGCCTTACGCGACCAGGGTCGTGCTCAATTCGCATGGCCCATACGCATGTGGCGATTGGCCGGCGCACGGTATGCATTTTACTGCGCGAGATTTAATGCAATTGGCAGTTAAGCCCGCTGGCATGCTGTGCGGTGCTTCTTGCCATGACGCCAAAGAATTGGCCAAAGCAGCGCAATTGGCTTTGGATTACGTGCTGTTGTCGCCCGTGCAAGCGACCGCCAGTCACCCCGACAGCGACACCTTGGGGTGGTCTGGCTTTAGCCGGCTGATTGAGGATTACCCTTTGCCGGTGTACGCACTAGGTGGCATGCGGCATGAAGATGGGCTGCTGGCTAGAAGCCATGGCGCGCATGGGCTGGCCATGCAACGCGACTGTTGGATTTAATGACCGGCTGCTGGCGCGTCTTTAACGCTGGCTTTGACGGTTTGTTTAACCAGGCTTTTATTGGCCAATTTAAAGGTCAGCACAAAATTCACGCTGTCACCCACGCGCAAGGGTTTTTTCAAATCAAACAGCATCAAATGAAAGCCACCTGGGCTCAGCTTGTAAGGCTTGCCGGCGCTCAAGTCTAAACTTTCTAACATGCGCATTTTCATCACGCCGTTTTCCATGCTCATGCTGTGAATTTCAACGCTGTCGCTGACATCGGCCTTGGCTTCAACCAAGCTGGCATCCTTGCTGCTGGTTAAGGACATGTAAGCCGCACCCACTGTCGAGCCGGGATTGCTTGGCCGCGCCCATGCGTCTTGGATGGTCACCAGCGTGCTGTTGGCAGGGCTTTCTGCTTGGGCAGTCCAACTGCTAAATAGGGCCAATAAAGCCCAGCCTGTTAGGCTAAATGCGCTTAATTTTTTCATGATTTTTACTTTCTCAAGGGTTGTGGTCTGGGTATAACTCGTCTAAATCGTCGCTGCTAATCGGCACGGGAATGGCGTATTCGCCATTCGCCCATGCGCCGAAATCGACCATTTTACAGCGTTCGCTGCAGAACGGCCTAAAGGCATTGTTAGGAGAAAATTCGGCGAGGTTGCCGCATTTTGGGCAAGCGACTAAGCGTTTTTTACTGGGTTCCATGGTGTGTTTGCTATTGATTAGTGGGGTTTGAGCTAAGGACGAGCAAGCCTTGGATGGAGAGTTGGATTAACAAGCGGCCTTGTAGGGTGCACTTTATAAATTACACAATATCAGCGAGAAGCTGACGTCTTGTTCGTATTTTTGCAATTTTTGCCCATCATCCAGTTGATTAAAGCGGATGTTGATGGCGTATTTATTGGCGCTCACTTCCGGAAAGCACGTTAACGCATCGTCCAAGACCACGCGTAACATCTGCGCTGGTTTGGCGCCAGCCAACATTTGTTGATAGGCGCCGTTGCCGGCGACCAGTTTGCTGCTCACGCCACTGCCACGCAGTATGCGTAAGATAATGCCTATGGCTGCGTGCATGGGTAATAAAGGTTTTAGCCATGCAGTGAAATCGGCTGCGCGACGGGCTTCGCCCAATCCCAACCAATAGTGGTAAGACGGCAGATCAAACTCGCAAACGCCACCGGGAATGCCGGCGCGTTGTTTAATGCCCATCAACCATTCGTTAGCGCGCAAGCTTTGGCCCAATTTGGTGGTTTCGGCACGCAAGCCTTCGGCGGCTTGGTCAATTTCACTGAGAATTTTATTCAGGGTGTTGGCCGCAATGGCTGGGTTGCCAACCAGGGCACTCATGGCGACTTTTTGCCTTTCCAATTCTTGCAATAAATCCAGCTTTAATTCCGAACGGTCTACCACGTCTAAAATTTGCAATAGGGTGATGAGGGCGCAGTGATGGTGGTGCTCGTGGCCAGCTGCGATGTTATGCAGCAGCTTGGCGAACAAGTCCTCTACGCGAAGTAAGGTGCGTATGCGTTCGTTAAAAGGGTAGTCGTAGCTAGGCATGTTGAGTGTCAGGTATGGTCAGCTAAACAACACAGTAATAGTCATGAATGAACACACAAAGGTAAGTTGACATGGATTATTAAATTTATTTGTTAACTATGCAAGTTTTAATGATTTTTTTATGAATCA
>JBEDKJ010000075.1:0-18935 GCA_041172285.1 Pseudomonadota bacterium | reverse complement strand
GCTTTTTCAGGTAATTGATGCGCGGCCATCACCCCCAGTGGCGCGCACAACACCCCAAAGCTGGCTAGCAGGGTCGCTGCTTTATAACGCACTATGCCCAAGCGCAATCCCAATATGGCGGCTAAACCGGCCGACAAGGTGATGGCCATCAAAGAGATGGGCGCGGCATCAATCATTTTGAGGTTTAGGAAAAACACCAACAGTGGCAAGGAAAGTATCGCACCGCCGGCACCCGTGATGGCCAGCACCAAACCGACAAACAGACCGAGTAAAAGGCTTACATGGATAGGATCAAGCACAGACAGTCCTCAAAAAATTAAAGCGCTTTATCGGCATCAAGCTTAATCGGTTTGGCTAACCATTCCCTGCCCTTAAGCATGGCCCACCAATAAATAGGCGGCAAAATTCGCTCTTTTAAAATCCAGGCTAAACGGGACGGTTGTTGGCTATTGATAAACCACTTAGGGAAACTCGGCATTAAGCGTCCGCCAAAGCCGAATTCGGCTAAGACAATTTTGCCGCGCTGAACCGTTAATGGGCAAGAACCGTAGCCATCGTAAGCGGCACGGTGTTGGCCTTTATTCAGATCGAACAAGACATTGGTGGCGACCACCGGCGCTTGTTTACGGGCGGCCGCTGCGGTTTTTGCATTGGGGCAATTGGTCACGTCACCCAATGCATAAATGCTGGGGTAACGCTTGTGCTGCAAGGTATCTTGACTGACGTCCACCCAACCGGCGGCATCCACCAAATTACTGGCACGAATAAAGTCCGGCGCTTGTTGCGGCGGCACCACGTGGATCATGTCAAAAGTGGTTTCCAGCGTCGAAGTGTTGCCATCGGCATCGCTAACGGTAAACCAGGCTTTTTTAGCTGGGCCATCGATTTTTGTTAAGCGGTGGTTAAAGTTTAATTTAGCCCGATAGCGCTTTACGTATTCCATTAAAGCCGGCACGTATTCTTTCACGCCAAACAACACCGGGCCGGAATTGTAAAATTCAATATCAACGTCGGCTAAATGGCCGCTTCTTAGCCAATGGTCGGCCGATAAATACATGGCTTTTTGCGGTGCCCCGGCGCACTTAATAGGCATGGGTGGCTGGGTGAAAACAGCGCGGCCTTTTTTGAATTTTTTAACCAATTCCCAAGTGTATTGCGCTAGGTCATAACGGTAGTTAGAGGTCACGCCATTTTGCCCTAGGGTTTCCACCAAGCCTTCTATGCCATGCCAATTCAACTTTAAGCCTGGGCAGACAATTAAGGCGTCGTAACTTATGGGGCGACAGCCTTCTAAAATAACCTGCTTGGCCTCCGGCTCAAAGCCAGCCACAGCCGCTTGTATCCATTTGGCTTTGGATGGGATGACAGAAGCCATGGTTTTGACCGTGGTGGCCGGTTTAAAAACACCGCCGCCTACCATGGTCCAACCCGGTTGGTAGTAATGCGTATCGGCCGGATCAATGATGGCCACATCCAATTTGCTGTTTCGCGACAACAAGCTGGACGCCACCGCCACGCCTGCCGCACCGCCGCCAATAATGACCACTTCATGGTGGATAACGCTGGCATTGTTTGCTTGCGTACCAACGATGCGTTGCGTTAATCCAGATAAATCAAAACCGGCTTGCTTGCCGGCTGCCAAGGTTTCTGCCAGGCCTAGTCTAGCACCTTGGCTCAAGGCCCATAGCGATGCCGCGCGCATGCCCGAACGGCAATAGCCTAATACCGGTTGTTTCGACTCTTTAAACAATTCTGCAAAAGCGGTGACATCCGCATCAGAAATCTTGCCGCTCACCACAGGCAAATAATGCGTTTTGATTTTTAGCTTTTTAGCCGCTTGAGCAATCTCCGCAAAATTCGGCTGATCGGCGCCTTCGCCATCAGGCCGATGACAAAAAATGGTTTTAATACCCTGCGCAGCGAGGTCTTTTAAATCCTCAGGCACAATTTGATCTGCAACCAACACGTCTTTTTCTAAATTCGCTAACTTCATTTTCTGTATCCCATTATTTTATTGTTTAGCCCGCTCTTAGGCGGCTTGTGCCGGTACAACACGGCCACAAGCTTGGTTCGCTGGCAGTGCCACGTCTATGTATTTTGGGTAAGCCAATTTAAGCTCACTCATGATTTTAATAAAATCCTCTCGGCTTCTGTGGTCGCCCAATCGTTTATTGTTTTTGCGCTCGTTGCCCACGGTGGATTGCGTGTTACCGTTGTAATCGTGGCCAGGGTAAATAATGACGTCATCGGCCAAGCTAAAAATTTGTGCATGTATGCTGTCGTACAACATACCGGAGTCACCACTTTGAAAGTCCGTGCGGCCGCAACCACCAATCAACAAGGAATCGCCGGTAAAAATACGATCGCCGGCAAAGAAACTGATGCAACCGTTGGTATGGCCTGGGGTATAGCGCACTTCTAAATCCAAACTGCCCACTATTAAGTGCACGCCGTCTGTCACTAGCAAATCGCCACACATGGCACCGGCATCGCGGTGCACCACACTCTTGCTGCCTAGCTTTTGGCGCAAGCTATCGGCCCCAGTCACGTGGTCAGCATGCACATGGGTTTCTAGGGTATAGACCAACTTCAAATCTTGCTCAGCCAGCGCTTGCATATAAGTCGGCACATCCGCTTCGACCGTGTCTATCAAGACTGCTTGCTTGGTTTTTTCACAGGCTAGCAAGTAGGTAAAAGTGCAGGTGTCGGGCTCAAAAAATTGTCTAAAAATCATGTTGTCTTCCTTTTTTATTATTAGGTAGCCTGGCTTTGCATGGCTGAAATAAAGGTTTCGTTAGCGGCGGCTTCCGTACTCATTTGCATGGCCAATTGACCGCAAACTAAAGCACACAAGTCAAAAATCTGCGGGTCTAGTATGCTGTAATAGGCTTTGGTGCCTCTGGCCTCGCGTTTAATTAAATTGGCCGTGCTTAACATGGTGAGGTGCTTGGAGACATTGGCTTGCGTGCCGCCTGATAGCGCCACCAATTCGCTCACGTTTTTCTCGCCATCGCGCAGGCCGTTAAGTATTTTCAGGCGCATGGGTTCAGCCAAGAGCTGAAAGTATTTTGCTATGCGCGCGTATGCTTGGTCATCAAGTTGCATCATTGGTCCCCTCAAATAAACCTGTTTGTTTATATTACATGAGTATATAGTTATATAAAAATGTATTTGCTAAAATAATCCAATAGTTCACAGAGACCTCACCATGCAACTCACCATTGATTGGCTGCATTTCACTCCTGGCAGCGCCTTAACCGGCGGCTTGATGTTAGGCGTAGGCGCCAGTTTGTTGCTGCTGTTTAGCGGCAAAATTGCCGGCATAAGCGGCATCCTTGCCAATGCCATTAAACCAACGCATCCGTTTAGCCAAGACGCGGCTTGGCGCGCCCTATTTCTCCTAGGCTTAATTAGCGCAGGCACAATTTATCCGCTCATTGCTGCCTTACCGCCGGCCAGCATCGCTGCCAACACTCCCACCCTGGTGATGGCTGGGCTGCTAGTAGGTTTTGGCAGCCGCATGGGGTCGGGTTGCACCAGCGGCCACGGCATATGTGGATTAAGCCGCTTGTCATTGCGCTCCATGGTGGCCACCCTTAGCTTTATGACGGCAGGCTTTGTCACTACTTACCTTACTTTGCACGCAAGCTAAACCATGAAAAATAGCGTCATCTTTTTAGCAGGGCTTATTTATGGACTGGGTTTGATTGTCTCTGGCATGACCAACCCGGCCAACATCATTGGCTTTTTAGACATCGCGGGTAATTGGAACCCAAGTTTGCTATTTGTTATGGTGGGCGGCATCAGCATGACGTTTTTTGCTTTCCGTTACATGGCCAATAGAAAACTAACGCTATTCAACGAACCGGTGCATTTACCCGGCACCACGCACCTTAGCAAAGAGTTGGTAATTGGCAGCCTATTGTTTGGGGCTGGCTGGGCACTAGCCGGCTTTTGCCCAGGACCGGCACTGGTTGCTCTCGGCACGGGATCAAAACAAGCCGGCTTGTTTGTGCTGTCTATGGTCATAGGCATGCTTGCTCACGATAGCGTGTTTAAAAAAAACTCACACTAAGCCCGCAGCATTTGATGCGACCATCATATTTATTTCATATTTAAGCACTAGACTACCCAAGCGATAGAATCAGTGGTCGCTGATATGGGGTTAGAAATGAATAAATGGACTGTGTTGGTTTGGTTGGTGGAGTGGGGATTCGTGCCTTCCCTCATCGTGGTGTATTTGTTATCCATGTTCGCCTAAAGCAGATGGATTAGGATGCAAAAATGAAAAAAATATTGATTGCCAATTCCAAGGGTGGGGCAGGCAAGACAACCTTAGCCACCAATCTGGCCTCGTACCTAGCAGTGGCTGGACACAGGGTGCTGCTACAAGATTTGGATAGGCAACAATCGTCGGCGCAATGGCTTGGCCGAAGACCGGCTGACCTGCCGATTATTCACAGCTACAACGCGCACACTAAAGAAAAATCAAACGGCGCCACCTGGGTGGTCACGGACACGGCCGCCGGCCTACGCGATGAAAAATTGGCTGACGCCGTCAAGCAAGCCGATTGCGTGCTTGTGCCTATCCAACCGTCGGCTTTTGACATGGGCGCTAGCAGCGATTTTCTTGATCATTTAGCCGAAGAAAAAGCCGTGCGGAAAAACAAAACCTTTGTCGCCTTGATCGGCATGCGAGTCAACAGCCGCACCCATGCCGCCGCCACTCTGGCCGATTTTATGCAAGAAACCGGCTTCCCGGTGCTCACCCACCTCAGAAACGCGCAGGTTTATGCCACGGCAGCCGAATTAGGCATAGGCCTATTTGACATGCGTCCATCTTTGGTTGCACAAGACTTGGAGCAGTGGGCACCGCTGCTGGATTGGATTAAAGAAGCGACCACTGAATAAAAAAGCACCGGCAAATTATTGCGGGTGCTTGATTAAAACGCTCACTTAAAGCCAGCCGGTTTGCTGACCTTAGGCTAGCGTTGGCATTAATTTTTTTCTTTATTTAACTTCCCTGCCTTTTGTTTTTCCGCTTTCTCTTTGGCTTCGGCTTCTTTAGCGGCTTTTTTAGCTTCTTTCTCTTTAATGGCAAACATATTCCGACGCCATTCTGACAACATTTCGTCGTCTATCTCAAGCTGTATGGCCAATGCCTCTAGTGTACTTAGTTTTTTATCTTCTAATTTTCGAGCTGGCTTACCGCGCATTCTGCTCAATAGACGTTGCGATTCTTCTTCGCTTAACTCTTTGGCTTTTTCTAGGTATTCGTCAGCAGCCGGTTTAATTTTCATGCTCACTCCCTTTTTTAGTTATTTCTAACAGGGGTGAGTTTATCGATTTTAATTGCAGCGTAGGTTACACATTTATGACAACAGCAAATCGCCTATTTTCAATCTTGTAGTGTTCATATTGCTGTCATATTCAAAATTTAATATAAGCCCTATCTCTCCTTGAGATAGCATCTCAACTCGGGGCACCTTAAACAGTGCCCCTTTTTTTGCTTTGCGTTAGTCGCTATTTATTTCCAGCAACACTTCATTACGCCTTAAAAAGGGTAAGGTCCAAGGCGGGTTGTAGCGGGCCAACTCGGCTTGACCCGTGCTGGTCATGCGTTTAGCATCCAGCCAAGCCCTCAACTCTTTTTCCTTAGCCTGCTTTTTTTCGTCGTCCACTAATCCAGAAAAGCGCAACACGGCATAGTGCTTAGGCGGGATGGGCTTAATGCGCACCAGCGGATTGTTGGGTTTAGGGAGCGTCGCTAAGGTGAATTGACTGGGCATAACAAACCACACACGCCAAGCTTTTTGATCGGATTGCACGGCTACCGGCGCCGTCATGGCTATTTTTTCTGAACGGTTCTCCAGCGTTACTGGCGCGGTCATGCTGATCTTTTCGCTTTTACCAGAAGCCGCTGTGTTGTTGCCAAAAATGAAGTCGGCTAATAAGCGAAACCCTTTGCTGGTGGCAGCACTCATTTCACCCTCAACCATGACTTCAGCAATAAGTTTGCTGTCGTAGGCACGCACTTCAAATGCGCCCTCTTTTTCGATTAAGGTGTATTTTGCTTCTTCTGTGGCCATGGCCTTGCCTGCGCTAAACAATAGGGTGATGACCGATAATAGCACTGCCGCGTATTTCATTTTGCTTACTTTCTTAGCCTCATGGGCTAATGATGGGATTTTTTTCGAAATTGCGCGGTGAAATTGGATTGTTTCAGTACCCAAGCATGCGGAAAAGTCAGGGCAGCCAGCCCAATAAACACCAATCTGATCAAGTCTGATTCAACGGTGCGCGTATTGGTAAAAAACCAAACACCGCACGCCATGATGATGACCGCGAGGGTAGGCAAGACCAGTGCCATGATAAATAGACGGGCATTTAATTGGCCAAAGAAGGCATGGCTTCTTATTAAATGGCGGGCACTGTGCATTAAACAAAAATAAACAGCAAAGGCCAATATAGGCGGCAACAAGGTCATGATGGCTAAAACCGCATACGCATCCAATTTCTCCCTAATGGCTATCTGCCGATTAAATAACATGAGCCCCATTAAAAAAAGAATCGGGTAGCATAGCCACTGGCTTACGGTCACGATACGCTGAGCCACGCTAGCGTCGACGAATACCGCGTACAAGCCAACCAGTGCTGCGCCATGCACGATGCTGGGTAAGCAGATCACGGCGGCGCCATAGCTTAGCTTTGTCAGCACAGCATTGGGGGTATTTAAGTCGTCTGAAAAATGCAAGGCAGAAAAAATTAAAAAGCCGATAAAAAACCAAACCGGCAACAGCATCCATAGCACAATGATGCCCATGGCAACCAGCAAATAGGCCGTTAAAAAAACGACCCAAGCCATCAGGCTGTTTAGCTGGTATGCACGAAGGGCAAAAAGCACATCCAACGAGCCGTGCGGCACCCCCAGCAAAACGATGGCCCCCAGTGCGATAAACAACCAGGCAGCTTGCGCTTCTAGGCCCATGCCATGGGCAAACAAAGCCACTAACAACCCCACCACTATGAGCAGATTACTTTGCATGAGCAGCCATTTATTCATTTAATTAGGCCTTAATCTTTGCATAGCTTGTGCAGCAGATAACGCGGCACGGATTGAATAAACAGAAAAGTTGGCAAGGACTTCATGACACAAAAAGCGTCATACAAACTGGCTTGATCGGACATAAATTTTACCAAAGCCGGATGCGGGCAATGCTTAAATAAAGCCTTAAATAAGCTGCTAGCCATTTTAGGCTGACTTTTAATGACGTATAAAAATAAATCGTCCATGTGCCGTTGTAGCCATTTGTCTTTTGCAAATGGCTGCAATCGATTCTGCTCAACCAGGCTCACGGCACAGGCTTGAGCCCAAGCCTGGATGCGTTGAAAGGCATAACCCGAACTGGGCCGCGCTCCCCCTGCATGCAAACCAGAAAAGACGTAGCTAGGGTCCTGATGAGCCCGCACGCGCTTATTGCCCATGGGCAACACGCCGCTCTCCTCCCTGACGACTCGATGCGCCATTTGGCCTGTGTATTGCGCCACCGCCTGCATAAGCATAGGCTGCAAGGCTTCCTTGTTATAGCGATGCTCAGAAAATACCGTGTATTCAATCAGCGCTTGCTTGGCCGATGTGGGTAAAAAGTAAACGAAGGCCAAGCCGTTTGCAAAGCCATCGTCAAAATCCATGAGCACGCATTGATCGGCATCGAAATGGGCCTGATCCAACTCTATTTCTTGCCCAAAAAAAGACTGCCAAAGAACCGAATCGCTTTCCACCATATCGGGATGTGGGCGGGTATCCACTAGCCATTTGGCTGAGTAATTGCCACTGGCCGTTTTGACCTGCCATGCCTGGTTTACTTTTACGGCTGAGCCTATTATTTCTTCTCCCAGCAGCAGTTGGGTATTCGAGCAACGATCAATGTCCGCCAAGGCTTGATTATAAAAAACGTCACTCGCCAACATCAGGTAGGGGTGCTTTAAGGCATCGTAGGCATGCGCTTGCTGCTTATCTTTAATGCGGAATGTTGGCCATGCGTGGGTCACCAAGGATTTGCATGCTGCGTTTGCCGTGTCCCAAAAACACCAGGTTCTGTCGTTGCGGTATTGCAGGCGCTGCTCAAGCACCAATACCTTAGGCACGGCACCAGGCAACTTGGCTAAATTGGAGGCCAAACTCAAACCCGCGCAGCCGCCACCAATAATAATGAGATCGTATGCGCTAGGCGTGGACATATGGCATCTTTTTAATGGCCAGATGCAAACATTGTTTGTGAGGATTTTTGTACTTAAAAAAATCCTTATCCAGCAAGGATGTCATGACAATTTTAAAGCTTAATTTGAGCTTAAGGCTGGGCGATGCAACCGATCTAAAGCGCCAACATTCGTATTGTTCTTTTTTCAAAATAAGGCCTATTTGCCTATACAAGGATGAGGCTATGGCGATACTCAATCTGGATCTTAGGGTGATAAAACAGAGGCCTTCGTAACCACTCTTGTAGTACTGGTCTGCCAACTGCAGTAGCGATTTTAATGTGGCCCTCAATTGACCTTGCGTAGCTAGGTCGGGATTAAGCAGTTGCGCGGGTTCTAAATTGCCTATCAAGCTGGCTGGTAAATACCGGCGCTTTAGATGGGCGTCTTCCGTGACGTCTCGGCATATGTTGGTGATTTGCATGGCGATGCCTAAATCAATGGCATGCGCTAAGGCTCTTGGGTCATTCACATCCAAAATTTTACTCATCATCAAGCCCACCGTGCCCGCCACTTGATAACAATAAACAATCAATTCTTGTTCGTTTTTAATTCTCACTCGCTTCAAATCCGACAGCACCCCTTCAATAAATAAAACGGGGACGCCAACGTCAATTTGGCACTCGCTAAACAGCGCAATCGCATCGGCAACGATGGGGTCAGTTGAGGCGCCGCTTTTTAAATCCTCCGTTATTTTATCCAAAGCCACTTTGGCGGATTTTATGCTGGTGTACTCGTCGCCCAAATCGTCTATAAATCGACAAAATCGATACAAGCGAACGGCCCTATTGGCTTGTTTTTTTGTTAATAAAAACTTAGCCCAGGAAAACGTTTTACCCTTATTTGATAAAACCTGGTTGGATTCCCTTAGGTAATCGATTTGCTGATTGGCAAGCTCTGTCATGTAAAATCCACTTCTGCAGGAATAAGCTTATCTAGGACTTTTGCTGAGCACAGCACCCCAGGCAAGCCCGCGCCTGGGTGGGTTCCGGCTCCGGTTAAATATAAGTGCTTGATGCCCTCGGCCTTGTTATGAAAGCGGAACCAAGCCGATTGCCTGAACAAGGGAGCGATGGAAAAACCCGCGCCATGGGTGCTTAAATAATCTTGCTTAAAGTCTTTAGGCGTCATGAAGAAATCGTCTGTGATGTATTTTTTTAATTCCGGCAATATGGTTTTATCAAGCGCATCAATAATTTTATCTTTTAGTCGCTCGCCCTCTGTGGCCCAATCTATATTGCCTTGTAAATTAGGCACGGGGCAAAGTACGTAAAAACTGTCGCACCCTGCAGGCGCAAAACTGGGGTCAGTGGCAGTGGGTCTATGCAGATAAAGTGAAAAATCCTCGGATAGGATTTTTTTATCAAATATATTTTCCAGTAAAGATTGGTAGGTTTTTCCCAGCCAAATAGTATGGTGCGCCACCTGCGGATACTGACGGGTAGCGCCAAAGTAAACCACGAATAGGCCCATGGAATAATGCGCTACTTTAAGTTTAATTTTAGAGGACAGCGCTACCTCTTTTTGATCCACCATGTGTTGATAGAGGTAAGTGGCATCGGCATTGGCCACGATTAAATCGGCTGGGTGGTGTTCGCCGTTTTCTAACAACAAGCCTGTGACACGGCCTTGCTCAATCATCAATTTTTTAACGGTCGCGTTTAAAACAATGGCAATGCCGTTTCTTTCCATCAGGCCCTTAAGGGCGCTAACTATGGCGCCGGTGCCTCCCATGGCAAAAAAGACCCCGTAAGCCCGTTCTAGGTAATGAATTAAGCCATAAATACTGGTGGTTGAAAAAGGATTGCCACCCACCAGCAAGGGTTGTATTGAAAAGGCAAGGCGCAACTTAGCGTTGCTTAAATGCCTGGATACCATCGCCCAAACCGATTCGTAGCTTTTTAATACGATCAACTTGGGGACCAAGGTGAGCATTAAGAAAAATTGGTGAAATGGCCTGGCCGATAATTGGCTAAAGGCAATGTCAAAAATAGCCTGCGAATGCCGCAGCAGTTTTAAATAACCGGCCTTGTCTTTGGGCTCTATTTTATCTATTTCCGATAGGGTGTCTTCCAAAGTGCCGCCGTAATCAAACGTGGTCTTATCTTGAAAGTAGAACCGGTACCATGGGGTCAACGGCACCAGTTTAATGTGTTGTTCAATTTTTTCACCGAACAGTTCAAATAGCTCGGCAAGTAAGAAGGGGGCGGTGATAACTGTGGGGCCAGCATCGTGGGTGTAACCATTGCGCACAAACACTTGCGCACGACCACCCAACATAGGGCTGCGATCGATGACGGTGACTTGGTAACCTTTTGCTCGCAACCTAAGGGCTGCAGCGATGCCGCCAAATCCAGCGCCGATTACCACGGCTTGTTTAGTCTGTTTTTGCACTTTATGTGATCACTAGACCAGACTGATTAATAGTCATCTTTGTATTGCCCATTTAATTGGCTGCACGGTGGCAGCCTAGTTTATTAATGTTGCTTGTGCATTAGGGCGATAAAATGGCTTGCATCATTCACTGCGAAGCCGATGCAAGCTTAGCTGGCATGCCTCAACCAGCTGCATTATTTTTGCATAGCGCTAGGCTATTCAGCCAAAAAAATGTGGGCACGCATCATTTTGTATTAAACAAAAAAATCCGTGCCCACATGCATGACTAATTAGTCTTGCTTACTATTTTTTTTCACTTTCAGATACAGCTACTGACCAAATGATCACACCGAATGCAATCTTGTTTAAAACGTCAGCAAGGTTGTACACGATATTCAATGCTTTCATGCTGTCTGCAGGATCTGAACCGGTTAGGTAACCGAAGTAGTAACCTAATGGGTAAATTGCCCAACCAATGGTCACAATCCATCTCATTAAACTGAATGCAGATTGCACATTTTTTGGTGCCTGACCGGCGTTAATTTTACTGGCTTCGCCTGCAAAAATTTCCCAAAGAATGTAGAACCAACCTAGCATACCGATGATGAATGCTGGCATCACGGCTAAGTAGCCTGCTTCACCGGCATAACCACCAACCAACATGACCAAGGTACCAATCATTAGGCGCCAGAACACGCCTACTGGCACTTTAGCTATGGCTGCTAAGATTAAGTAAAACTCAATCATTAACAATGGCACCGTAATTAGCCAATCGATGTAGCGATATACGGTTGGGGTTGAACCTGTTGCCACCCAAACGTCGCGCATGTAGAAATAATGCACCGCAGCAATAAGGGTAACCAAACCGGATACCGTTAATGATGTTTTCCATTTACCGGCAACGCGATCACGCTCAAGAAAAAAGAACGCGGTTGACGCAATTAACGCCATTGAGATTAGCCAAAACGAAATACCAACAAAATCGCTAGACTGAAGAATGGCAGCACCTTCAGCAAACGCAGGCAATGAAAGACCTAATAAACTGGCTCCCGCTACCAAACTGGTCTTACTTAAACGCTTTAAATCTTTAATCATTTATTTCTCCTAAAGAGTAATTTTAAGTTTGACTTACAATTCATTTACTTTTACAGCATTGACACAATAAACCCAAAGTAAACAATCCTACAACCCTAAACTAGTTATGGTTTTAAAATCCAAGCCAAACGATACCCTTCAATCCAAACCAGACCTTAACAACATAAACTTTTGCCCAGTGTAGCCAATAAAAAAGGAGCCTATTGGCTCCTTAGTCTGGCTATGAGTGCATCACGCACGGCTTCTGATTAACCGCATTTGCTCTCACCGCAATTTAGGCAGGTCAAACACCCGTCCATGACAATGGCGGCTTTGGTATTGCATTTAGCGCACAATTGCGCGCCCTTAGGAAAACCTTCGGCCGTCACTTCATCGCCGGCTTTAGCGTGCTTTTCTAGGTACTCGGCTTTTTTTTCGTCCACCAATTTTTGTTGGTGTTGATCCAAACCGGGTTTTTTCAGCATGCCAATTTCTTGCAAGTGTTGCTCCACCACTTCACCGATTTCGGCGACCAAGCTAGGCACAAATTTGCCGCCTTTTTTGAAGTAACCGCCGCTGGGTTCAAACACGCTTTTTAATTCTTCCACCAAGAAGGTGACGTCGCCGCCCTTACGGAACACGGCCGACATCACGCGCGTTAGCGCGACTATCCATTGAAAGTGCTCCATGTTTTTGGAGTTAATAAAAATCTCAAACGGACGACGGTGTTCTTGCGGCGTGCCTTCGTTCATGATCACGTCGTTAATGGTGATGTAGAGCGCGTGCTCGGTCACCGGCGTTTTGATTTTATAGGTGTTGCCCACTAGCTTGTCTGGACGGCTAAGTGGCTCACCCAATTGCACCACCTTGGTGGCGGCTTTGTGTGCTTCCAATTCGGCTGCTTTTACTTCTGCGTCTTTTTTATCTTGCTCGTTAACCAACGCGTAGCCGACGATTTTCTTTTCAATTTTAGTTGCCATGTTCTTATCCTCTTAATCGGTCTGTGTTCTAAAACTAGCGCTTAGAACTTACCGTAGTAGCCTTCTTTAAGTGCGTCGTACAGATTGGCCGCAGAGTGAATTTCGCCGTCGTACTCAATCTCTTCGTTGCCTTTCACTTCCAATTCCGTACCGTCGTCCAGGGTGAATTTGTAGGTGGTGTTTTCCAAATCTTTTTCAGTCACCAACACGCCTTGGAACGCTTCTGGATTGAACCTAAACGTGGTGCAACCTTTTAAGCCTTTGTCGTAGGCATACAAATAGATGTTTTTGAAATCTTCAAAATCGTAATCGGTAGGCACGTTAATGGTTTTAGATATCGAGCTGTCTATCCATTTTTGTGAAGCCGCTTGGATGTCCACGTGTGCTTTAGCTTGAATGGTAGAAGAGTCCAAGAAGTAGTCCGGTAATTTTTCGTCTTCTTGCTCACTGAACGGCATGGCCTTGGCATTAATCAATTCGCGGTAGGCCAACAATTCGTATGAGAACACGTCGACTTTCTCTTTGGATTTTTTACCTTCACGGATCACGTTACGGGCGTAATGGTGGGCAAACGATGGCTCAATACCGTTACTGGCGTTGTTGGCCAATGACAAGGAAATGGTGCCGGTAGGCGCAATCGAGCTATGGTGCGTAAAGCGTGCGCCCTTAGTGGCGATTTGGTTGCGCAATCCTTCAGGAAACTGCTGCATGTAACGGCTGTATTTGCCTAACAACACTTTACCGGCAATTTTGCTGCCGACTTTGATGCCGTCTGCGGCCATTTCTGGGCGCTTGGCTAGCATGTCCGCCGTCACTTCAAATTTCTCTTCCATGATGGGTGCGGCGCCTTTTTCTGTGGCCAATTGCACCGCAACGTTCCAGCCTTCTTCGGCCATGACGCGCGTGACTTCCTCGGTAAATTTAAGGGATTCTTCCTCACCGTATTTCATTTTCATCATGGTCAGGCTAGAACCCAGGCCTAAATAGCCCATGCCGTGACGACGTTTACGCATGATTTCATCGCGTTGTTCTTGCAATGGCAGACCATTGATTTCCACCACGTTATCCAACATGCGGGTGAAAATGGCCACCACCTCACGGTATTCTGACCAATCAAAAAACGCCTGATCGGTGAACGGGTGCTTAACAAAGCGGGTTAGATTGACTGAACCCAATAAGCAAGCGCCGTACGGTGGCAAAGGTTGCTCGCCGCATGGGTTGGTGGTGCGGATGTTTTCGCAGAACCAGTTGTTGTTCATTTCGTTGACGCGATCGATCAAAATAAAACCCGGCTCAGCAAAGTCGTATGTGCTGGACATAATGACATCCCACAAACGGCGTGCCTTAATGGTTTTATACACGCGGCAAGCGACTTTACCAGCATCGACGCCGTCGGTTTTAGTGAGGTATTTGCCTTTAACTGGCCACTCGCGCCACACCACTTGCTCGGCATCGTTCACATTTAAACCATCCACGATGGCTTCTTTTTCGGTCACTGGGAATGCCAATTTCCATTCGGCATCGGCTTTAACCGCTTCCATGAATTCTTTGGTGATCAAGCAAGACAAATTGAATTGACGCAAGCGGCCATTTTCACGTTTGGCTTTAATAAAGTCGGTCACGTCTGGATGGGAAATATCAAAAGTAGCCATTTGTGCACCACGACGGCCACCGGCACTGGACACGGTGAAACACATTTTGTCGTAGATATCCATGAAGGACAGTGGGCCGCTGGTGTAGGCGCCGGCGCCCGCTACAAACGCGCCTTTAGGACGCAAGGTAGAGAACTCGTAGCCTATGCCGCAACCGGCTTTTAGGGTTAAACCGGCTTCGTGCACTTTACCTAAAATGTCGTCCATGCTGTCGGTGATCACGCCGGACACCGTGCAATTGATGGTGGAGGTTGCAGGTTTGTGCTCTAGCGCACCGGCATTAGATGTAATGCGGCCGGCCGGAATGGCGCCACGACGCAAGGCCCATAGAAATTTTTCGTGCCATTCGGCACGCTTTTCATCCGTCGTTTCAACGTCCGCTAATGCCCTTGCCACGCGGGCATAGGAGGCATCCATATCGGCATCCACGTGCTCACCGCTTTTGGTTTTTAAACGGTATTTCTTATCCCAGATGTCCAGCGACACAGGCTGTATGGAAATCTCTTTTTCTGAATTTGCCTGCGACGTGCTTGCTGATTCAACTGCTTTAAGCATGGATGCTTCTCCCTAAAACGGATAGCTTAGCGGGTGGCGATACGCCCTCCCACGCTAAGCCCGTGATTTTTAATTAAAAACTTTTATTCTTGACAACGCTATCGGCTAAAAGCACAAGATGTTGTGTCTGAGCCAGCAATTTATGCCTTTATTTTGTGGCCGTCAACCCCATATTCGCTCGCTTTTTTTGCACCATTTTGGTGTGTTTTTAAGCAAATGGCGCCGGCATTTGCATAGCGCCACACAGCAGAATCAGTTGCTTATCATTATTGATAAAAAAATAATTAAAATAATTTTCTAGTAAAAATTTTTAGTTTATGCACGCTCGGTAGTCGAGTAAAAACCCGCTTGGGATTTTTGTGAGAAAATGCGCCATGCCCCGTTTTCTTTATAGCGCTTTACTGTATTTGCTGTTGCCCTTGGTGGCCGGCAAGCTAGCTCTGCGCTGCATCAAACTAGCGGCTTACCGCCCACACTGGCGTGAGCGCTTTGGCTTTTATAGGCTACCACGCCAATCTGGCGTCATTTGGTTGCACTGCGTGTCGGTGGGCGAAACGCGTGCGGCAGCGCCACTGATTGACGCCATACTTACGCAATACCCCGAACGCAGCCTATTGCTCACCCACAGCAGCCCTAGCGGTCGCGCCACCAGCGAGGCGCTGTTTGGCAATCGCGTGCAACGTGCCTACCTCCCCTACGACTTGCCTTTTGCGGCGCGACGCTTTTTAAACCATTTTCAACCGGACTTGGGCGTGCTGCTGGAAACGGAAATTTGGTTTAATTTACTTGCCGCTTGCCAACGAAAGCAGATCCCCGTGGTATTAGCCAACGCCAGGCTCTCAGAAAAATCCGCGAGAGGCTACGCAAAACTGGGTAGCTTGGCGCAAAACGCGCTGCATAGTTTGCACTTAATTGCCGCGCAAACACCGAATGACGCCAAGCGTTTTCAAGGCTTGGGAGCAAAGCGCGTGGAAACCCTAGGCAATTTAAAATTCGATGCCTTACCGCCTAACGACACCCTAAGCAAAGCTGAGCAATGGCGTAGCTGGTTTGGTCGGCAACGGCCGGTATTTTTAGCGGCCAGCACTCGCGAAGGCGAAGAAGCATTAATCTTGGATGCGCTAGCTGCCACACCCATAGCCGACTTGCTGACGGTAATCGTGCCGCGGCACCCGCAGCGCTTTGCTCAGGTTGAAGCGCTTCTAAAAAAACGCGGCCTAGCTTACGAAAAGCGCTCCTCACTAAACGACGCCGTCGCCAGTACTACGCAAATTATCTTGGGCGACAGCATGGGTGAGATGTATGCCTATTACGCCAGTGCCGACCTGTGTCTAATCGGTGGCAGTCTGTTGCCTTTTGGTGGGCAAAACTTGATTGAGGCGATGCGCTTGAGTAAACCGGTATTGCTGGGGGCGCATACGCATAACTTTGAGCATGCGTCTAATGAGGCGGTGGCCAAGGGCGCCGCTCTGCGTATTAACAGCGCGCAAGAAATCAGCGCCGCGCTTCTTAACTTGATGAATCAGCCCGACAGGCTAAACGAAATGGGCGCTAAAGGCTTAAGCCTCTGCGAGGCCTCGCTTGGTGCCACAGAGAAATCCCTGCTACTAATTGCAGGGATATTGAAAAAGACTAACGAATTAGTTGACTGATTTTTTTAAACGCATCGCCTTCGGCCCTACCCAACCATTCAAACACAATGGATTCGGTGTTGCTAATGATGCAACCGGCCGCGCGCAATCTGGCCACGGCATTGCCTTTATTGTTAGGGCTGCGGGAAATAATGGCGTCTTCCGCCACGTGCACTTGCTTACCCGCTGCCATTAAATCCAGTGCCGTTTGCAAAATGCAGATGTGCGCTTCCATGCCAGCCAAGACAATTTGTGAGCGATCGCGGCTCAATTGACGTTTGACTTTGACTTCCGCCAAACAAGAAAAAGCGGTTTTTTCCACCGGCGTTACGCCACTCAATTGGGCCATCAAGGCCGGATCGGTGTGGCCCAAGCCTTTAGGGTACTGTTCCGTCAAAATAACCGGCACGGCCAACAAGGCAGCAGCTTGGGCCAATATGCCACTTTGCTTTAAGCACGCCGCCACGTCTGCTTCTGGCATGACGCCAATTAAGCGCGTTTGCACGTCCACGATGAGCAGCTGACTTAAGTCCACTTTCAATAGAGTAGGCTGCATGGTTTATTCCAACTGTTGGTTGATATCGACTAAATCGGCCACCGCCACGACGCCCGCAGCGGCTTTTAAACGGATGATGTTGATTAAATAATTGTAGCGCGCTTGCGCCACATCGCGTTTTGCACTGAAATACTGCTGCTGCGCATTTAACACATCCACACTAGTACGCACGCCCACTTGGTAGCCTAACTGGGTGGCATCCAATTGGCTTTGGCTGCTGATGACGGCCTGATCCAAGGCCTTTAATTGGGCGATGCTAGTGCTTAAGTTCAAGTAAGCACGCTGGGTATCAAGCTCAGTCTGTCGACGAACTGCTGTTAAGTCGTCTTGAGCGCGCTGCTTATTAAGCTGAGCTTGACGCACCCTAGAACTTACCGCGCCACCTTCGTAAAGTGGGATTTGCAATTGCAAACCTATGCTGCCTACTTGCAACTCGTTACCGGCGCCAAAGCGGGAAACTGTGCCGTTAGCATAAGAGTTGGTGTAGCTGGCCACCGCGTCCAGAGTAGGCAGATGGCCAGCTTGGTTACGGGCAATCTCTTGCTCAGCCAATTTAGCCGTGTCTTGTTGAATTTGTATATTCAGGTTATTGAGCATGGCCAACTCTTGCCAGCTGGCCATGCTAAGGCCCATTTCATTGGCCTTAAGCTGCAGTTTGACATTGGCTAAGCGTTGCGGCAATTGACCGGTAATGGCTTGCACCGCGTGCTTGGCAATTTCCAATTCGTTCAGCGCGGCAATCTCTTGTGCCACCGCTAAATCGTAACGCGCTTGCGCTTCATTGGCATCGGTAATGGTGGCGCTGCCCAAGTCAAAATTGGCCTGAGCTTGGGCCAACTGACCCGCAATGGCGGTTTTTTGTGCGACGATTAAATCAATTCTGTCCTGCGCCATTAATACATCGAAGTAGGCTTGCGTGGTGCGCAACATTAAGGCTTGTTGGGCCACATTAAGCTGTTTATCGGCAATGCTGACCTGCGTGGTGGCTTGGTCGATTTGGATTAAATTTTGTTGGCGAAAAATCGGTTGACGCGCATCCACCCCGTAACGGTAGTTTTCAAACTGCGACCGATCGGTGGATGAGGTGGATAAATAGTGAAAGCTAGACTTGAGCGTATTGGCCTCGGCATTGAAGTTTACCGTGGGCCGGTACAGCGCTTTCCCTTGCTCGATGATTTCTTGTGCCGCGCGATTGGTGCTTAAGGCGGATGCCAAGGTTGCATCGTGCGCTAAGGCTTGTTGGTATACGTCCATCAACTTTAATGGCTGCGCTTGCAAGCTAAGCTGATCAGCCGCGTAAGCGTGCATGGGCAGCAGCAATGCCAGCAACAGCCAAACGGCTGAGCGGCAAGTCATTTTTTGCAATTGCATGGGCTTAAAATTCAAACTGACTCGCAATAGGGGCATGCGCCAATAGGGGCAAGCAGGTTTCAAATAGGGTTTCTTGACGGCATGCACCGTCGGTCACGCGTTGGCTTAAGGTCGCTTGCATAATAGGCAAGTTTCCGTGCACCACAAACATACGACCGCCTATTTTTAGCATTTGTTCAACCGCCACCGGGTATGCGTGCAAGGAACCGGCAAAGACAATCACGTCGTAAGGCGCTTCGGCCGCGTAACCGTTGACGGCATCGGCTACCATCAAGCTGACGTTGTGTATGCCTTGTTGCTTCAAACGGGCGCCGGCTTGCAGCGACAACTCGGCTACGATTTCGACGGCATAGACGTGCGCTGCCTGCTTGGCTAATAAGGCGGTTAAATAGCCACTGCCGGTGCCCACTAGCAAAACCTTATCGGTTTTCTTGACCTGCAAGGCTTGTAAAATGCGGCCTTCGATTTTGGGTGAGAGCAT
>JBEDKJ010000074.1:0-9791 GCA_041172285.1 Pseudomonadota bacterium | reverse complement strand
GACACGCCTATGCGATCGGTGAACAATTTAAAGCCTTCTGCTGTGTAGCCACGGCGACGCGCGCCGGCCAAGGTGGGCAAGCGTGGGTCATCCCAGCCAGCCACGTGCTTCTCTTCCACCAACTGGATCAATTTACGTTTGGATAACACCACGTAAGTCAGATTTAAACGGGCAAATTCGTATTGCTTAGGCAAAGGCTGGGCCAGCAAACCGGCTTCAGCTAGACGGCCTAATAGCCAATCGTAAAAAGGCCGCTGATCTTCAAATTCCAAAGTGCAAATGGAATGGGTAATTTGCTCCAAGGCATCCTCAATCGGATGGGCAAAGGTATACATGGGGTAAATACACCACTTGTCGCCGGTATTGTGATGGTGCGCACGACGCACCCGGTAAATAGCCGGGTCGCGCAAATTGATGTTGGCTGAAGCCATGTCTATCTTGGCCCGTAACACCAAGCTGCCGTCAGCATGCTGGCCGTCACGCATGGCACGGAATAGGGCTAAATTTTCTGCCACGCTGCGATCACGCCAAGGTGAATTTTTACCGGCTTCGGTCAAGCTGCCACGATTAAGGCGCATTTCATCTGCTGTTTGGCTGTCCACGTAAGCGTGGCCGTGTTCGATTAAACACTCGGCCGCGCGGTACATGAAATCAAAATAATTGCTGGCAAAATACAGATTTTGTTCGCCGCCATTATGCCAATCAAAACCCAACCACGTCACTGCATCGGTAATGCTGTCAACGTATTCTTGGCTTTCTTTTTCCGGGTTGGTGTCATCAAAACGCAAATGGCAAACGCCAGCGTAATCGCGCGCTAAACCAAAATTTAAAAAGATGGATTTGGCGTGGCCTATGTGCAAATAGCCGTTGGGTTCGGGCGGAAAACGCGTGCGGATTTTTGCTTGATCCACTTGACCTAGTGACTGATGAACCGCGTCCCCTGGGCTGCCCGCCCATTTTCGGGTGTGATACACGCCCTGCTCTATGTCTTTTTCAACGATGGCGCGGATAAAATTTGAGCCTAATGGGATGGGTGCTTTTTCTGATGCCATGGTGGACTTAATTAAAAAATAATGTTGCTTATTTTACACCATAGTCGGCAAATATCTGGCCTCTAAGCCAATTAGCCGCAGGCCATGCCATGGTTGTTGCGGCTGTGATAAACTGCCTTGCCTATGAACGCCCTAACCTTCCCAATTTTACGTTTGCTCGCCGATGGTAAATTCCATTCTGGCGAGGCCATTGCCAAGCAATGTAAAGTCTCGCGGGCCACGGTATGGAATGCCTTGCAAGAGGCAGAAAAGCTAGGAGTGGAATTGTATTCGGTGCGTGGCCGCGGCTATAAATTGCCGCAAGCGCTGACCTTATTAGACGAGCAGGCCATCGCGCAGGCCATAGGCGAGCAACGCGCTTGGTTTAAATTAGAAGTACACGACCACTTACCCTCCACCAACAGCCACATGATGCAAAAGCTCAACCAAGGCCTGGCGCACGCTACTTGCGTCGCCGCCAATTTGCAAAGCAGTGGCCGCGGCAGACGTGGGCGTAATTGGCAGGCCGGCCTAGGGGCTAGCCTAACTTTTTCGTTGCTATGGCGGTTTCAATGTGGGGCATCGGCGCTATCCGGCTTAAGCTTAGCAGTAGGCGTGGCCTTAATACGCGCCCTGCATAGCCTAGGCATCAGCCGCGCTCAACTTAAATGGCCTAATGACGTATTAATCCCTAACTCACAGCAAGCGCCAGAGAAATTGGCTGGCATACTAATAGAACTGCAGGGCGACATGGAAGGCCCCAGCGCAGCCGTCATAGGCATAGGCATCAACTTAAATTTGCCGTCCAAATTAAAGCAGCAGATAGACCAGGCCGTCACCGATATCGCCAGTGTTGCCCCGCAAAGCATAGACCCCAACCTTTTACTTGGCACCTTACTCAAACACCTGGCGCAAGTATTAAGCCAATTTGAGCAGCATGGCTTCACCAGTTTGCGTGACGAATGGACTCGGCACCATGCATTTCATCAGCAAGCCGTGCGCATGCTGCATCCAGATGGCAGAGAGACGGCCGGCACGGTCGTGGGCGTGGCCGATGACGGCATTTTGTTAGTAAACAGCGCTTTGGGTGAACAACGCTTTTCGTCGGGTGAAATCAGCCTCCGTAAAGCCGACTAACTAATCATGGTGCTAGAATTGGGCTTTTTTTACCGTCCTTTAAGATTACATTGCGTTGGATTGCATAGGCTTTGTGCGCACCTAAGGACGCGGCATTTTTACCAGACCAGCAGGGATTAGACTTAGCATGCTTTTATGCATAGACAGCGGTAACAGCAAAACCAAATGGGCAGTGTTTAATGGCGCAGGGGAAATCGTCGATTTCGGCAGCAGGTTAAACAGCGAATTGGGCGACCTAGCCTTCCCATCAGCATCCGAATACCAGCGCATTATCGTTTCTAATGTTGCAGGGGCGACGCATCAAGCCAGCATAATTAAACGCTTGGGCAGCAACCAAACACCCATGCGCACAGTGCAATCGCCAGCCGTCATGGCCGGCTTCCGCAACCACTACCAAGTAGCGCAGGCATTGGGCAGCGACCGCTTCGCTGCCATGATGGCCGCTTATTGCATGCAAAAAAGCTCTTGCGTGGTGGTGAGCGCAGGCACGGCCGTTACCATAGACGCACTCTCCGTCCATGGTGCGCAAGCTGATTTTTTGGGCGGCTGGATACTGCCGGGCTTGCATTTGATGCAACAGAGTTTGTCGCAAGCCACCGCGCAATTGCCGGAAACACCCTTTAGCAACAAACTAGTCGACCAAACAAAATTTGCCTGCAACACAAAGGATGCCATGCAATTCGGCGCATTAAACGCCGTCGTAGGTGCCATTAAGGAAATGACTGCAGCCTTGACAGCAAACGACAACAAACCACCCCACATTATCATCAGTGGCGGCGATGCGGCATTAATAAAAACCGGCTTAGCGGTGACAACACCCTGCACCATCGTGGATAATTTAGTTTTACACGGCCTGTATTTCATGGACCGTAAACTGCAAAGTGAATCGCAATGAAAAAATGGATAGCGTTATTATTAATTCTCAACTTGGCCATATGGGCTTATTTTAATCTCGTCCAATTCAACGCCCAACCGACTGAATCAGCCAGCAATTCGGCATCTCCCAGCGCTAGCGGCATAAAAATACTCAGCCCAGCCGACATCGCTTTGTTGCCGGCAAAGCCGGTCGAATTAAGCCCGGCTAGTGTTCCCAGCTCGCCAGATACAAAGCCGCAGTAATAGCCAATAACTTTTAGGTTTTTTGAACCTGCACACAACTAAACCGGCCGTCTTCTACTATAATTTGCCTATGAAAATTTTACTCTCAAACGACGACGGCTATTTTGCTCCTGGCTTAAGCGTGTTGGCTGCTCACATCGCACAATTGGCCGAAATTACCGTGGTCGCACCGGAGCGCAACCGCAGTGGCGCGAGCAACTCTCTAACCTTGGACAGACCCTTGAGCGTTAAAAAAGCCGCTAATGGCTTTTTTTATGTCAATGGCACGCCGACCGACTGCGTGCACATAGCCTTAACCGGCCTCATGGATGAGATGCCAGACATGGTCATCAGCGGCATTAACGACGGTGCCAACATGGGCGACGACACCATCTATTCCGGCACGGTTGCCGCCGCCATGGAAGGTTATTTATTGGGCATACCGTCTATCGCCCTATCCATGTCACAACACAACGCCACGCATTTTGAAACGGCCGCCAAAGTGGCGGTGGAATTAATTCAGCACTACCAAAAACACGGCTTCACCTCGCCCACTTTACTGAACGTTAATGTGCCGGACATCCCCTACCACGAACTTCAAGGCCGTGTGGTCACGCGCCTAGGTAAACGCCACAAAGCCGAACCGGTGGTGCAGCTTAAAACCCCACGCAACGAGACGGTTTATTGGGTTGGGGCCGCTGGCTCACCTAATGATGGCGGCCCGGGTACGGATTTTTATGCGGTGGCCAACAAGCAGGTATCGATCTCGCCCATTCAGGTCGACCTCACCAACCACCAACAATTAACTGAAATCAATGATTGGCTTAGCGTTAGCCATGAAACATAAAGCGAGCACAAGCACGTGGCCATTCTAAGAAGCGCAACCCAAACCGGTATAGGCATGACATCGCAGCGCACGCGCGATCGCATGCTGGTGCGCTTGCGCGAACAAGGCGTGCTCGATGAAGTGGTGTTATCGGCTATTGCCGCTATTCCTCGCCATATATTTGTCGACGAGGCCTTATCCATACGCGCCTACGAAGACGTGTCTTTACCCATAGGTTACGGGCAAACCATCTCACAGCCTTACATCGTTGGCCGCATGTCGGAAATCCTACGCAACGGGTCAAATTTGAAAAAAGTCTTGGAAATCGGCACCGGTTGCGGTTATCAAACTGCGGTTTTATCCAAGTTAGCCAAAGAAGTGTATTCGGTAGAACGCATACGGCCACTGGTCATGAAAGCCCGCGAGCATTTACGCGACCTTAAATGCACCAATGTAAAATTAGGCCATGCCGATGGCAACATGGGACTGGCAGAACTGGCGCCCTTTGATGGCATTATCGTGACGGCCGCCGCTAGCCACATTCCTCAAGACTTGCTGGATCAACTTGCGGTCGGCGGTCGCTTAGTCATTCCAGTAGGCACGGAGGAGCAAATCTTGCATTTGGTGGAACGACTAAGCGAGGAAGATTACCGCACCAGCAAATTGGAAGCAGTAAAATTCGTCCCTTTACTTGGTGGCACTCAATAACGATGCGTCATACCCTAGCATTACTTAGCTTAGGCTTCATACTCAATCTAGCGGCGTGCAGCACCAGCCCCCCAGCCCCTGTCATAGACCGCTTACCGGCCAATGCCGGCAAGAGCGAGCCGAGCAACATAAAAAAACAAAACGTGATGGTGCGCCCGCTATACAAAGCCGGCGATTGGCGCCCCGACAGCTATACCGTTAAAAAAGGCGATAACCTTTACAGCATAGGCTTGGAGTTTGGCTATTATTACAAAGACATCGCCCTAGCCAACAACATCAGCGCGCCATACAACATCAAGGTCGGTCAGGTGCTGAAATTAAATGCAGCCAAAGACAAGCCCCTGAGCACCGACAACAGCGCAGTGGAAATTAACCCCATCAAACCCGATGCCGGCCTCGCTAGCATCAACATCACTGAGCCCAAAGGCGTGCGTGAGCCATACAGCGACGAAGCCTTAAACAAAGTTCAAGCAAGTAAACCCAGCCAAGCCAGTCAGCCTGTGGAGGTCAAACCCGAAACCAAAGTCATGTCCGACGCCAAAGTCATGGCCGACGCTTCGGAAAACATGGAGTGGTCATGGCCTACCAAAGGCAAGGTGGTGGCTAATTTTAATGAATCCAGCAACAAAGGCGTGGACATAGCCGGCACACTTGGCCAACCAGTGCATGCCGCCGCCCCGGGTCGCGTGATCTACAGCGGTTCGGATTTACGCGGCTACGGTAAATTAGTCATCATTAAACACAACCCGAATTACCTGTCGGTTTATGCTCACAACAATCAAATCTTGGTCAAAGAAGGTCAACAAATCACTTTGGGGCAAAAAATTGCCGAGATGGGCAGCACCGACAGCAATACAGTCAAACTGCACTTTGAAATCCGCCGCCAAGGAAAATCGGTCGATCCACTCAAATACTTAGCCGCCTTGCAATAAACCAATAAAGAAAACCAATAAAAAAGCGGCCATAAGCCGCTTTTTTTATTTCATTAAAGCCCAAGTATTTACTTGGCTTTTTTTGCTTCATCGGCGTAGTAGGAACGCACGCCGTTCATATCAAAATCACGCGCCCACTTAATGATTTCTGTAAACGCCGGCGCACCAATTTCACCCACTTGAGCATGGATGCCTGCTTGCTCGCGTATTACTAAAATACCTGGGATTTGGTTCACTTGGAAATACTCACCGATTTCAGGATCGGCTTCGGTATTAACCATACCAAACACGATATCAGGATTGGCTGCAGCGGCCGCTTCAAAAGTCGGCGTAAATGCCAGACAAGGATCACACCAAGGTGCCCAGAAATCAACAATAACAAAATTGTTTTTTTCTATGGTCTCTTTGAAATTTGCTTTAGTTAATGCAACAACGGCCATGACGAAATCCTAAATTTAATGGGTTAACTTGCTAATTGTATTTGCGAACGAGAGTTTATCAGACCTGGCGCCAATAGTTAAGCATAAGCCGTCAACAGGACGGCATCATGCGAACGCTAATCTATGCCTGCACCCCAGCTGTTGGCATAAACCAATTCACTTAATGGCCGACGAGATCGCGCGGCTTGTTCACGGGCCAAGGCTTCCGCGCTCAGTTTAGACAAATCACCAGGGTAACCGACACTGATCATGGCCATTAAACTAAATTGCTCAGGCACATGGAACGTTTTACGAGCCAAATCGACGTTAAACCCGCCCAACTGATGGGCACTTAAGCCCATGCTAGTGGCTTGCAAACAAAGGTTTTCAGCCGCCGCACCGCAGTCATACTGCGACCAACGGTTAGGCTGTTGATTGTGATTAAACACACTGTTCGCACAAAGCAACATTAAGACCGGGGCGTTTATGACCCAACCTTGATTGCCTTCAGACAAGCAATCAAAAGCCGATTGCCAGGCATCCGGATTGCTGGATTTCTGCCAAACAATAAAACGCCATGGCTGATCGCCAAAACAGGATGGCGCCCAGCGCGCAGCTTCTAACAAGGCCTTGATCTGCTCCGGACTTAAATCCTGATCAGCATCGTACGCACGGCCACTCCAGCGCTTGGCTATGGTGTCGTTGATGGCAACTTGGGTAATGGCCGGTTTATTCATGGCTTGCTCTTAAGATGCCGACAAAAAAGGGTAATCGGTGTAACCCTTTTCAGTGCCGCCGTAAAAGCTTTTTGCATCGGCTTTATTAAGCGCTGCATCTTGCTTGAAGCGCTCAACCAAATCCGGGTTGGCAATGAAAGGCACACCGTAAGCCACGGCATCGGCATGGCCACTGGCGATGGCGGCATTACCCCGTGCCTTGTCATACGACAAATTAGCCATATAAGGGCTGGTGCAATGTTGACGCATGGCAGCGAAGTCAAACGGATCGGCTACCCCACCTCCGTGTATGCCGCCTTCCACCACGTGCAGGTAAGCTAACTTAAATGGGTTAAGGGCATCAACCACGAAGTTAAACAGTGCTTGAGGATTGCTGTCTTTCATGTCGTTAAAAGGATTCACCGGTGATAGACGCACTCCGACACGATCGGCACCTGCCACATTCACCACGGCGGCCGTCACTTCCAATAACAAGCGACTGCGATTTTCAAAATTACCGCCGTAGTTATCCGTGCGCTGATTGCTGCCATCACGCAGAAATTGGTCTAATAAATAGCCATTGGCGGCATGTATCTCCACGCCATCGAAGCCTGCGGCTAAGGCATTTTTAGTCGCTTGCACGTAGTCATCGATAATGGCTGGCAATTCGCTGGCTTGCAGTGCGCGAGGCGTGACGTAATCAACCAAGCCTTGATAGGTAAAAGCCTTGCCGGCTGGTTTAATGGCTGAGGGCGCAACAGGCGTGGCGTTATCTGGCAATAAACTTGGGTGCGAGATCCGCCCCACATGCCAAAGCTGCATGACGATCTTACCGCCCTTAGCATGAACGGCATCGCAAACCTTACGCCAACCCGCCACCTGCGCATCGGTATAAATACCCGGCAATGCTGGGTAACCGTGTGCCATGAATGAGATAGGCGTGGCTTCGGTTATGATCAAACCGGCGCTGGCGCGTTGCTCGTAATAGGTGACGTTCATGGCTTGAGGCAACCCGCCCTCGGCGGCCCTATTCCTGGTTAATGGTGCCATCACCATGCGATTTTGTAGTGCTATTGCACCTAAATTAACCGGGCTAAATAAATCCAATGCCATGTGTTTCCTTAATGAATAATGGGTTTAAGGCCTAAGACCTTGTTGGGTTAACGCAAAGAGACGATGGCTTCAATTTCCACCAACACGTCACGTGGCAATTTAGCCACTTGCACGGTTGAGCGAGCTGGGGTGTGACCGGCAAAAGCCTCACCGTAGATCGTGTTCATGGCAACAAAATCGTCTAAATTTTTTAAAAATACGGTGGTTTTTACCACTTTTGACAGGTCGGCACCCGCCGCTTCAATGACGGCTTTTAAATTTCCCAGCACTTGCTGAGTCTGCGCGACAATGTCGCCATCGTTCAAACTGCCATCCGGCCTAAGGGCAATTTGCCCAGAAGTGAATAATAAATCACCAACCACCATGGCTTGTGAGTATGGGCCTATTGCGGCCGGTGCGTTAGGAGTTTGAATAACGTGCATAGCTAACCTTAGAGTAGAAGAAATTAAATATTGGCTGGATCACAATAATCAAAATGGGCACGCTTCACGTTGCAAAAAAGCTCATAGGCTATGGTGCCTGCGCTTTGCGCCACCAAGTTGGCCGAGACTTGCTTACCCCATAATTCAACGTGACTGTGTATGCCGGCTGATGGAATAGCAGTTAAATCAACGTAAAGCATGTCCATGGATACGCGTCCTAATAATTGCGTCATATGACCATCCACGGCTATCGGGGTTCCGGTCTTGGCTGATCTTGGGTAGCCATCCGCGTAACCACAGGCCACGACACCAACCCGCATAGCTTGCTCAGCTTGGTATAGGCTACCGTAGCCGATCGCATCGCCTTTTTCCAGATGCCGCAATGCGATGACGCGTGAGCTAAACTGCATCACCGGCTGCAAAATTGGGGCTTGGCTAGAGGCGATAATCGGATGGGCGCCATACAACATAATGCCCGGCCTAGACCAATGCTCATGGTTATGGAGGGTTGGCTGCAATTGAGGCCAAGCCAATAAGGCGGCTGAATTGGCTAAACTGCTAGCATGGCATGGCGCCAAATCAGCCAAGGTGCTCTGAAAAAGCGCGGTTTGTTGATTGCTGTGATCGGAATCGAGATTGTCAGCATTGGCTAAGTGCGTCATCGGCACTATGCCAGCCACATTTTTATGACCGCTTAATTGCTGGTATGCGTGTTGGTAATCCTTAGGCGAGAAGCCTAAGCGATGCATGCCGCTGTCCATTTTGAGCCAAATTTGCAATGCGCAAGGTAGGCTAGCAGCCAGCAATGTATCCACTTGCCATTGCGCATGCACCACTGTCCACAAGTTTTGCTCAGCGATGCAGGCGAGCTCGGCTGCAGCAAAGAACCCTTCCAATAACAAGATGGGCTCAGTCACGCCCGCATCCCTAAGTTGCATGGCTTCTTCTAAGCTAGACACGGCAAAGCCGTCAGCTTCATTGCTTAGCGCACGCGCACAATGCACGGCACCGTGTCCATATGCATTGGCTTTGATCACCGCCATGGCTTTACCAGGCCACAGTTCTTTTGCCGTTCGGTAATTGTGCCTAAAAGCATCTAGGCGTATTTGGACTGTGGTAGGACGCGGCATGTTTTGGAAGTGGGTAGCTAGGCTAGTTAAGGTTTGTTAGCTTGTTATTGTAGCGACTTCCGACCCATAACCCAAGCGACAAAAAGGGATCCTAATAACTAGCCTGCGCGCATAAAAAATGGCTTACAGCATGTTGACTGTAAGCCATGATTTGAATTGGTCGGGACAGCAAGATTCGAACTTGCGACCCCTAGTCCCCCAGACTAGTACGCTACCAGGCTGCGCTATGCCCCGAACCGATGTCATGGCAAGCCACAAC
>JBEDKJ010000073.1:0-12782 GCA_041172285.1 Pseudomonadota bacterium | reverse complement strand
TAACGTCTAGGGCAATCACTTTGCCGCTGTCGTCACGTTTGCCAGAACCAATCGCTTGAACGACGCCTTGATCCGGTTTTTCTGTTGCGCTGTCTGGAATCACAATGCCAGAAGCCGTTGTACGCTCTTCTTCTGAACGTTTTACAATGACACGGTCGTGTAATGGACGGATTTTCATACGATTTCTCCAAAAATAAATCAAAAATTTACTAGCTCTGCCCGATCGCCTGCAGGCCATCGGACTAAAAAATGCATGGCCGGTACTGCACCATGACGCTTACTATTTTGTTCGAGCGCGATTTTAGCACTCAAACCCATAGAGTGCTAGTAATTGGGTCAGTCCATTTAATTTCAAGCACTAGCCATAAAAAAAAATTTAAAATTTAGCTGATGCGCAGGCTTAGGCTTTAAAATAAGGCCATGACAGAAAACGAATCGGCTATCGAACAAATTAACCTGGGCTTCAATGAGCCGGAAGACCGTTTGCTATTGAAAGTCGGCTTGGCCGACAAAACCGAAATTGCCGTGTGGATTAGCCGACGCGTGGCCAAACAAATTTGGGCGGCCTTGCAACAAGCCGGCAGCACCTTACTGCCCAGCGGCACGGTCCTATCAACGGCCGTCGGCCATGCCGGCATGGATAAAGACCAAGCCGTGGATCATTTTATGCGCGATGCCGAGCTGCAGCAAAAAATGGCGCATTTGGATTTTCAATCGGCCTACCAAAGCGACCGCAAAGCCCGCTCCGATCAACCCTTATTAGCCTTGGTCTGCCAGACCATCAGTATCGGCAATTTGCCGCCCACCATGGAATTGCAATGCAGCAACGGTCAATTAGTCAAAATGGCCATGACGGCCGAACTGACCCAAGCGTTGGCCAGCATGTTGCAATTGGCTGTGCGCGAAGCCAACTGGGATTTGGTCATGGCCAGCTTCGTTGAAGCAGGCACCACTGCCTCAAGCAAACAAGTGTTGCATTAATCTAAAAAGAAAAACCCCAAGATGAGCGATTTACCGCACTGCCCACAATGCCAATCCGTATACACCTACGAAGACGGCGACCTATATGTCTGCCCGGAGTGCGCCCACGAATGGTCTAAATCGGCTCCCGCCGATCATGGCGACGAGCAAAAAGTAATCAAAGATGCCAATGGCAACGTGTTGCAAGACGGTGACAGCGTGACGGTGATTAAGGATTTGAAAGTAAAAGGCTCGTCTTTGGTGGTGAAAGTGGGCACCAAAGTCAAAAACATCCGCTTGGTCGATGGCGACCACGACATCGATTGCAAAATCGATGGCATAGGGGCCATGAAACTAAAATCGGAATTCGTGAAAAAAGCCTAAGGCCGCCTAGGCATAAAATGCACGGCTTGAGGCTGGGCTAATTGCAGCACCGATTTGCGCATTTTGCCCATGACGTGCATCTCGCACGGCTTGCAATCAAACTTCAAGGTGTAGCGGTCTTTACCGCTGATTAAGGTCATGGGTTCGGCTGTGACCGTGCCCTGCACGCCAATGACGCCCTTGGCTTCTTTGGGGCACAAACCGTGACTAAAACGCAGGCAGTGCTTGGTGATCATCAAGGGCACTTCGTCTAATTCTTGGTTGGCTTCGTAGGCGGCCGCTATCATTTTCACGCCGTGCTTCTGGTAAAACGCCCGCGCTTTTTGGTTATAGACGTTGGCCAAATAACTCAAGGTGTCTTCCGGATAGATCGCTGGCGGTTCATTAGCTAACCGGCGTGGCGGGCGTTGGTAAGCCGCATCCCGGGCTAACTGCAATTGCGCGATGGCATCGCGGCGCAAACCGTTCACCAGCGAGGCTGGCACAAACCAAGCTTGGCCAGTGGCCAACTCGGTGTTCTTGGCGACAAAATCGGTGTTGCCTAATTTGGCTAAATTGTCGCGTAAGCTCTGCTGGGCTTGCGCGGGGTTGTCCGCCAATTGCTTGTCCGCCAGGCAAAATGCCGTGCCCATCAAACCGGCTTCGTCCGTCACACTTAACTCGAAACCCTGCTCGCTATCGGTCAAACGCATGGTGACGGCTATTTTGCGCTGGGCCGAGTCTTTTTCTAAGAGGCGCATGAAAGCGTGATCGCGGTTACGGAAAACCGCCATGCCGCGGCGTATGTCCACGGGCATTTCATTCGGGTAAAGTTTGTTGCCAATTACGCTGTTGACGCGCAAACCTACCAGCTCTTTGTGCACGTCAAAAAAGCAGACGCCGTCGCCGTTGTGCAACTCGACCTCGGTGTCCACTTCAAAGTAATCGTTACCCACCTTGCTGACTTTGCCTAAGGCTTCACCGGAAAACTTAGGCGTATCAAACGCACCTATGTCGGCTTGCCGGCCATTGGCAAAGTAGTCGGTGGCACTGCGGTTAAAGGTTTTTTCCGGTTGCGGGCTAAAGGTGAAACGGCTGCTGCCGTGCGAGGACTTCGCCAATTCCGGCCTGTCCTGCAGGATGGCGTCGAGCAATAAACGGTAATGCGCGGTGGCATTTTTGACGTAGGGCAAATCTTTATAACGCCCTTCTATTTTGAAAGAGCTGACACCGGCATCAATTAAAGCCAGTAGGTTGGCACTTTGATCGTTGTCCTTCATTGACAAAAAGTGCTTGTCTTTGCCTAGGATGCGGCCTTTTTGGTCTTCCAAAGTGAACGGCAAGCGGCATTCTTGTGAGCATTCACCGCGGTTGGCACTGCGTCCAGTGTGCGCATGGCTGATAAAGCACTGGCCGCTAAAAGCCACGCACAAGGCGCCGTGGATAAAATACTCGAGGTTGCACGTGGTGGCCGCGGCGATTTTTTGCACGGTGGCCAAGTCCAACTCGCGCGCCAAGACCAATTGCGAAAAACCCACTTGGTCTAAAAACACGGCTTTATCAACCGTGCGGATGTCGGTTTGCGTGCTGGCATGCAATTGAATAGGCGGCAGATCCATCTCTAACAAGCCCATGTCTTGCACAATCAAGGCGTCCACCTCGGCCTCATACAGTTGCTCAACCAATTGGCGCGCGCCATCCAACTCTTGATCATGGAAGATGGTGTTAAGGGCGACAAACACCTCTGCATGGTAACGGTGCGCGTGCTTGACCAAGCGTGCGATGTCGGCCACCGTGTTGGGTGCTTTCGACCTGGCGCCAAAAGCCGGCCCGCCAATGTAGACGGCGTCGGCACCATGATTAATGGCTTCGATACCGAACTCGGCATTTTTTGCCGGGGCCAACAATTCAAGGTGTTTACGGGTTTTTAGCATGGTCAAACGGGATAAAAATCTTAGACGCGGACTATAGCACAAAACGGTTTGACAGCCTTGAGGCTAGGTGTTACTTTGGTAACACTTTAATGCATGCAAGGTTACATCATGGCCACCACCAGTTTAAAGCTTCCCGACGCCCTTAAACAGCGCATCAACACCTTGGCGGAAATCGCCGGCAAAAGCCCGCATGCCTTTATGGTGGAGGTGATAGCCGAACAAACCGAGCGCGTGGAAAAACGCTTGGCTTTTATTCAAAGCGCGGTGGCGGCCAAGAAAAATTTTGACGAGACCGGCATGGGCTATGAGGCCGATCAAGTGCACGCCTACCTACGATCAAAAATAAGCGGCGGCTCGGCCTCGCCTCCTAGCGCAAAAAAATACGGCAAAAAATAGCCGTCATGCAATGATACGCATTGTTTATCATGATGCCGCACTCAAAGACTTGATGCGCTTGGTGGATTTTTTAATTGATCAGGATAAAGCGTCGGCATTGGCCACTTACGCCATTTTAGAGGAAGGCCTATCCTTACTGAAAAACCACCCCGAAATAGGCCGGCCAACCGAGGCAGATGGCATCCGCGAGCTGATTATTTCTCGCGGTCGCTCCGGCTACGTGGCCCTATACGCATTTGACGAATTGAACGATAGCATCGTAATTTTAAGAGTAAAACACCAACGTGAAACCGCATTTGACAGCCTGGCCTAACCACCATGACCAATAGCCGCTTATTAGCCCGCAGCCTGCATTCGGTATGGCACCCGTGCACGCAAATGAAGCAGCACGAGACATTTCCACTCATCCCCATTCAACGCGGTGAAGGAGTGTGGCTTTACGATGCAGACGGCCAGCGCTATTTGGACGGCATCAGCTCTTGGTGGGTCAATTTATTTGGCCACAACAACCCACGCATTAAAGACGCCATCAAAAGCCAACTCGACCAATTGGAACACGTCATGCTGGCTGGCTTTACCCACGAACCGGTGGTGGCGCTCTCGGAAAAACTCAGCGAGCTGACCGGCTTAGGCCACGCTTTTTATGCCTCGGATGGCGCCAGCGCCACTGAAATAGCCCTGAAAATGAGTTTTCATTATTGGCGCAACAGCGGCCAGCCCGGCAAAAACCAATTTATTAGCCTAAAAAACAGCTACCACGGGGAAACCTTAGGTGCCTTGGGCGTGACCGACGTGGCTATTTTTAAAGACACCTACGCGCCGCTCTTGATGCAATCGGCACAGATGCCCAGCCCGGATTTCCGAGAGAGCGAAGCCGGCGTATTAGCCGAAGCCATGGCGCTTTGCGCGGCCGCGGCCTTAGAGGATTATTTGGCTCGCCATCATGCCAGCATAGCGGCCTTTATTATTGAACCCATCATCCAATGCGCTGGCGGCATGGCCATGCACCACCCAGTCTATTTGCAACGGGCACGGGAACTATGCACACGCTACCAAGTGCATTTAATTGCCGACGAAATCGCCGTGGGCTTTGGCCGCACCGGCACGATGTTCGCCTGCGAGCAAGCCGCAGCAAAAGTAAGCGATATCGCCGATTTCATCTGCTTATCCAAAGGCATCACCGGCGGCTACTTGCCTTTATCGGCGGTGCTAACCACCGACCTTATCTACCAAGCGTTTTATGACGAGCGCACTGCTAAAGGCTTTTTACACAGCCACAGCTACACCGGTAACCCCTTAGCTTGCAGCGCGGCACTGGCCACCTTGGGCATTTTCGCTGACGACGCGGTACTAGAAAAAAACCGCGTCCTAGCCGATTACATTAAATCTCAAGCGAGTTCACTGGCCGACTTGCCGATACAACACTTACGCCAACAAGGCATGATATTGGCCCTAGACGTGGTGGGCGCACAGCCTGGTTTTGCCCAGCGCTGTTATGCCGAAGCGCTTAAGCAAGGTTTGCTATTGCGCCCCATAGGCAACACGGTTTACCTAATGCCGCCCTACAGCATTAGCCACGAGGAAATTGATCACATGCTCACGGCCACTCACAAGGCCATCGGCTTAGCCTTATGAAAAAACAGCTGCTCTGTCTATTACTTGGCTTAGCCAGCTTGACGGCCAAGGCCGACTTACCCAGCGAAGTGGCGCAAGCCTTGACTCAAGCTGGCGTGCCGCTTGAGCAGGTAGCGGTGGTGGTGCAAGCAGTCGACAGCGAACAAACCAGCTTGCAACACAACCCGGGGGAAAGCCTCAACCCGGCCTCGGTGATGAAGCTGGTGACCAGCAAGGCCGCACTGGATTTACTCGGCCCTAATTACCGTTGGAAAACCGAAGTCTATTACGACGGCAGCCTAAGCCAAGGCGTACTGAGCGGCAATCTCATTATCAAAGGCTACGGCGACCCACAATTTAATACAGCGGATTTTTGGCGCTTGCTTAGCAGCGTCAAGCAAGCCGGCATCAGCCAAATCAAAGGCGATGTAATCCTGGATAAAAGCCATTTTGCCGCGCCGCAACAACAGCCAGCTAACTTTGATAACGAAATCTGGCGCGCCTATAACGCCCTACCCAGCGCCTTGTTAGTGAACGGCCGGCACACCCGCTTTAAATTTAGCCGCAATGCCAGCGAAAAAAATGCCGTGGCCATCAGTGCAGACATGGCTTTGCCGCAGTTGGAGATCGTCAACAATATGCGCTTGTTACCCGGCGCCTGCCGCGATTGGCGTAACCACATGCAATACAGCGTGAGTAATGATCAAACCAGTGCGAGCGAGGCCCTTAAAACCATCACCTTTAGCGGGAGTTTTGCCGCCGATTGCGAGGAAAAATTTTTAGAATTAAGCCTGTTTAATGACGAGCAGTATGCCTATTACAGCTTTAAGCAACTCTGGCAAGCATTGGGCGGCCAGTTTTCCGGTCAACTGCAAGTCAAGGCACGCCCAAGTCAGGCCACTAAATTACTGGAACAACGCTCGGAAAGCTTAAGCCAAGTGCTGCAAGAAATGAATAAATGGAGCAACAACCTGATGGCGCGGCAACTGCTGCTGAGCATAGCCGCCGAGAAAATGGCCGTGCCGGCCAGCGAGGCGGATGGCGCGAGAGCGATAAAAAACTGGTTCAATAGCCAGCAAATTGCCGGGGATAGACTGGTGGTGGAAAACGGCTCCGGGCTATCGCGGATTGAGCGCATCAGCGCCGAGCAGTTGGCGCGCATGCTGGTGCAAGGGTTTCGCAGCCCAACGATGCCTGAATTCATAAGCTCACTGCCGGTATTAGCCTTAGATGGCACGCTGATGAATCGCCTAAAAGACAGCCCAGCGGCCAAACGGGCGCACCTCAAAACCGGTTCGCTTGATGGCGTCAGTGCCATTGCCGGCTACCTGCTGGACAAACAAAACCGGCGGCAAGTGCTGGTAATGCTGGTTAATCACGAAAAAGCCTCTGCCAGCAAACTTGCGCAAGATGCCCTGATAGAGTGGGTGTATCGCCAACCTTGAATGCCGATAAAGCCAAGTTTGCGGTATCATAACGCCTGCAGTGACAGAGCCCATTAACCATAGAGGTCTAAGCATGAAATTAATTAACTTTACCTTGGCTTGCGCTTGTGCATTAACCTTAAATGCCTGCAATGCCGAAACAAAAACAAACACACAGGAAAAACCCAGCATGACCATGAACAGCGTTCTTGAATTACAAAAAATCGATACTTTAGTAGGCACCGGCCGCGAGGCTGAACCTGGCTTTAACGTGACCGTGCATTACACCGGTTGGTTATTTGATGCCAAAGCCGAAGGCCAAAAAGGCAAAAAATTTGACAGCAGCTTGGATCGTAAAGAACCGTTTGTGTTTTTCTTAGGCGGTGGCCAAGTGATTCAAGGCTGGGATGAAGGTTTTGCTGGCATGAAAATAGGCGGCAAACGCACCCTATTGATTCCCTCTGCCATGGGTTACGGTGCACGCGGTGCCGGTGGCGTGATTCCTCCTAATGCCGACTTGGTATTTGAAGTGGAATTATTGGACGTTAAATAGGACAGGCTCAGGCCCAAGCACAGGAGAGCATATGCACGTTAGCGTTAAATGGATAGACGGAGTGAGCTTTGTCGGCGAATCGGAATCCGGCCATGCCATCGTCATGGACGGCGCGCCGGAAAACGGTGGCCGCAACATAGGCATGCGCCCCATGGAAATGCTGCTAGTTGGCATGGGCGGTTGCACTTCGTTTGACGTGGTGGCGATTTTGAAAAAAGCCCGCCAGCCCATTACCGCTTGCGTGGCTGAAATCGATGCCACCCGCGCCGATGAAATTCCTAAAGTGTTCACCAAAATACACGTGCATTTTGTCGTAACAGGTGACAATTTAAACGAAGTGCAAGTGGAGCGTGCGGTTAAATTGTCGGCAGAAAAGTATTGCTCGGCGTCCATTATGCTCAGCAAAAGCGTGGAAATTACCCACGATTTTGAAGTACGCTCGACGGCCGATGCGCTTAATGCAATAACTGCCGCATAATGCCTTGTTGGGTGCCAGTTAGCCGAACCGATTAAGCAGCAAACGTATTTTAAAAAACCTTATGATTGGATAAACCTATGCCTGTATACCGCTCTCGAACCACCACACACGGTCGCAACATGGCCGGCGCTCGCGCGCTTTGGCGCGCCACTGGCATGAAAGACGGGGATTTCGATAAACCCATCATAGCCATCAGTAATTCCTTTACCCAATTTGTACCGGGTCACGTGCACCTAAAAGACCTAGGCCAGTTAGTGGCCAGAGAAATTGAACGCGCCGGCGGCGTGGCCAAAGAATTCAACACCATCGCCGTCGATGACGGCATTGCCATGGGCCATGGCGGTATGTTGTATAGCTTACCGAGCCGCGATTTAATCGCCGACAGCGTGGAATACATGGTCAATGCCCATTGCGCCGATGCCTTGGTGTGCATATCCAATTGCGACAAAATTACCCCGGGCATGCTGATGGCAGCGATGCGTTTAAACATTCCGGTGGTCTTCGTTTCTGGTGGACCAATGGAAGCCGGCAAAGTGAATTGGCAGGGCGAAGCGATGAAATTGGACTTGGTGGATGCCATGGTGGCCGCGGCGGACGACAAAGTCAGTGATGAGAAATCCGAGGCCATAGAGCGTTCGGCTTGCCCGACTTGCGGCTCTTGCTCAGGCATGTTTACCGCCAACTCGATGAATTGCTTAACCGAAGCCCTTGGTTTAAGTTTGCCAGGTAATGGCTCAACCTTGGCCACTCATGGCGCGCGTAAAGAATTGTTTTTAAAAGCCGGGCGCTTAATCGTCGACTTGGCCAAACGCCACTACGAGCAAGACGACTACAGCGTATTGCCACGCAACATTGCTAGCTTCAAAGCCTTTGAAAACGCCATGGCCTTGGACGTGTCCATGGGCGGTTCGACCAATACCGTGTTGCATCTGTTGGCCGCGGCCCACGAAGCGAAAATTGATTTCACCATGGCCGACATAGACCGCATGTCGCGCAAGGTGCCGTGCTTGAGTAAAGTGGCGCCGGCCACGCAAAAATACCACATGGAAGACGTGCACCGCGCCGGTGGCGTGATGGGTATTTTAGGTGAATTGGACCGCGCTGGTGTAATCCACCGTGACATCCCGACTGTGCACAGCGCCAGCATGGGCGAGGCTTTGGATAAGTGGGACATCATGGTGACCAGCGACGAGGAAGTGAAAAAATTCTACCGCGCCGCTCCGGGTGGCGTGCGCACCACCATCGCCTTCTCACAAAGCATGCTCTACCCTGATTTAGATAGCGACCGCGCCGATGGTTGCATACGCGACAAAGCGCATGCCTACTCACAAGACGGTGGCTTGGCCGTGTTATACGGCAACATTGCCATGGACGGCTGCATTGTTAAAACCGCCGGCGTGGACGAGAGCATTCTAAAATTCACCGGTCGCGCCCGCGTATTTGAAAGCCAAGACGCCACCGTGGAAGCCATTTTAGCCGACCAAATTGTGCCCGGCGATGTGGTGGTGATTCGTTATGAAGGCCCTCGTGGCGGCCCTGGCATGCAAGAGATGCTCTACCCTACCTCGTATTTAAAATCCAAGGACTTAGGCAAGGTCTGTGCCTTACTCACAGACGGGCGCTTTTCTGGCGGCACGTCGGGCTTAAGCATAGGCCACGCCTCGCCAGAAGCGGCTGAAGGCGGCGCCATAGGTTTGGTGGAAGAAGGCGATCGTATTGAAATAGACATCCCCAATCGCAGCATCCATCTGGCCATCAGCGACAGCGAGCTCAATGCCAGACGCGCAAAAATGGACGCCAAAGGCAAAGACGCATGGAAACCGGTGGATCGTCAACGCTCCGTCAGCCCGGCCTTGCGCGCCTATGCCGCCATGACCACCAGCGCAGCGCGTGGCGCCGTGCGCGATGTAACGCAAATCGAAAAATAATTAAAGAGCCAGCCTGACATGACGACAGCCACCTTAGCGACCAAACCCAAGGATGCGGATCCGCTTAAAACCACTAAACGTTTGAAACTGCACGCCCACGTCATACAAAGCCAAGACGAGGCCGGCATGCAATATTTAGAGGTGGACAACCCCCTCGCTAAAGCCCGCATTGCCTTGCAAGGGGCGCACGTCATCGACTGGCACCCTAAGTTTTTAGCCGAGCCGGTTTTGTGGTTATCCAGCAACGCGCGCTTTGTCAAAGGCCGCTCCATACGAGGAGGCGTGCCCATATGCTGGCCCTGGTTTGGCGCGCACCCAACCGACAGCACCTTTTGCCCGCATGGCTTCGCGCGCGTCATTCCTTGGCGCGTGATTGACATCGATGCCACACCAACCGGCGCCACCCGCATCATGCTAGAAATGGTTGATACGCCTGAAGCCAAACGCCAACTGTCTTACCCATACAAGCTAAAAGTGACCATCACCATAGGCAAGCGCTTGCGCGTGGACTTGGCCACCACCAACCATGCCGACCACCCCTTTGTCATAGGCGAAGCCTTCCACACTTACCTAAACATCAGCGACGTGGACAATGTCAAAATTACCGGTTTAGAAGATTGCGTCTACGCCGACAAGATAGAGAAATACCAACGCGAGGTGGAGCATAACGCGCTGACCTTTGATGGCGAGTTTGATCGGGTCTACATCAACCACAGCTCTAACTGCACGGTGCACGATGCCGGCTATCAGCGTTTAATTCACGTGCAAAAGTCCGGTAGCGACACCACCGTGGTGTGGAGCCCGGGCCCAGAAAAAGCCGCGCAAATGGCCGACATGGGCAGCCCCGACGAATGGCGTCAAACCATCTGCGTGGAAACCACTAACGCCTTAGAAAACATGGTGGTCATCAACCCCGGCCGCACGCATGTGCTCAGTGCGGAATACGTGGTTGAAACGTTTTAAATACGCCAGTAAATAAAGCACTAAATAGGAACGCAATGGCCGCTTAAGCCTCTATAGCAATATCGCTTGCAAGCGGCTTGTGGCAAGCATTAATTCTAGGTATCATTGCCAGCTGTAGGTAATAGGTAAGTTAAATAAGTAAGTCCACATTAAGGAGATAGCATGAAAGCATTATTATTAGCAATCGTTGCCGCCAGCTCTATGTTAGTTGCTGCGCAAGCCAATGCGGGTGACGAATCTGCATTAGCACAAAAAAGTGGCTGCTTAGCTTGCCACAGTGTTGATAAAAAAGTATTGGGCCCAGCTTACAAAGACGTAGCGGCCAAATACAAAGGCGATAAAGGTGCGGAAGCCAGATTAATCGCTAAAGTTAAAGCCGGTGGTAGCGGCGTTTGGGGTCCTATGCCCATGCCTCCGATGTCTCCACAAGTTAAAGATGCGGACATCGCCAAGATTGTACAATGGGTACTATCACTGTAATTTCAGTGCGATGTAATTAAAAAAGCCAGCTTTATGCTGGCTTTTTTTATGCCCTTTCTAGTAACGCTTTGGCGTGAAAATAACCAGCTTTAGCGGGTATATTTCACGGACAAGCCATAGCTGGCTCCGCCCGACAAGCAACGTCGATGTGGCTTAGTGGTTTAATTTACTGTGGTGCATGGAATAAACAAAGTACACCACCACACCAACCAGTATCCAGATACCAAAGCGCATCCAAGTCACCGCTGGCAAGAAGGTCATGAGCGCCCCGCAAGACAAAATGCCTAGACTGGGAATCAAGGGGTTCCAGGGATTTTTGAATGGGCGTTTTAGATGCGGCTGGCGTTTACGCAAGACGATGACACCCACGCAGACCATGACAAAACTGGCCAAGGTACCGATGTTGACGGTTTCCGCCAATTCCCCTAAAGGGATAAAGCCGGCGACGACGGAGACGATGGCGCCGCACATCAAGATGATTTTAGTGGGGGTTTGGCGATCCGGGTTCACTTGGGAAAACACCGGTGAAATCAAGCCATCGCGGCTCATGGAAAACAGGATGCGGGTTAAGCCATAAAGTAAGACCAATAACACGGTAATCAAGCCCGCTAATACACCGGTGGCGACCAAGGTGGAGGCACAGGTGTAGCCTATTTTGGTCAAGGCAAAGGCCACCGGCGAGGACACGTTTAATTCGCTGTAAGGCACGATGCCGGTGAGCAAGGCCGACACGATGATGTAAATTATGGTGCAAAAGGACAGCGAGGCCAACAAGCCTATGGGCAAATCGCGTTGCGGATTTTTTGCTTCCTCGGCGGCGGTCGATACCGCATCAAAGCCAAAGTAGGCAAAAAACACCAAGGATGCGCCGGCTAATACGCCTATGTTTTTGCCGTCTTCTAAGGTGCTAAACCAACCGAATGGCATGAAAGGATGCCAATTATCGGTATTCAAATGCAAGGAAGCCAAGGCGATAAAAATGGCGATGGTGCTGAGCTTAATGATGACGATGATGTTGTTAAAACGCGCGCTCTCTTTCACGCCCACCATCAGCAAGATGGTCAGCAGCCAAATGATGGCAAAGGCCGGTAAGTTGATGAGGCCGCCTAACATGGGGGCTTTAGTCAACGCTTCCGGCAACACAATATTGAAGTTGCTTAAGGTGTTGATAAAGTAGCCGGCCCAACCGTTGGCCACGGCCGCCGCGCCAACGCCGTATTCCAGCAGCAATATCCAACCCATCACCCAGGCAATGAACTCACCAAAGGCCACGTAACTGTAACCGTAAGCGCTACCGGAGCCGCCCACCGATGCCGCCAATTCCGCATAAGACAAGGCGGCAAACGCTGAAGCCACGCCGGCAATAATGAAAGACAAGACCACAGCCGGCCCCGATTGCGTGGCAGCAGCAATACCGGTTAGCACAAATATACCGGTGCCTATGGCGCACCCTATGCCCAATAAAGCCAAATCAAAGGCAGTTAAGCATTTTTTTAAACCGGTCTGACCGTGGCCTTCTATGGCCTTCGTTCTAAGTAGCTTTTTATGCATGGCTGTTCTCTCTTTAATGCGGGCTAAAGTTTAACTGCGGTATAAGGCGCTGAGCACGGCGATCATGTAAGCGTGATCTAACACGCCGGCGCTTTCACGCAGGCTGTGCATGGCCCACATCGGCGAACCGACATCGAC
>JBEDKJ010000072.1:0-12889 GCA_041172285.1 Pseudomonadota bacterium | reverse complement strand
GCTCGGCCTTGAAGAAAGCCAAGCCTAAGTGGGTGATGGCGGCGGAGTTGGTCGATACCAGTAAATTGTATGCACGCTGTGTGGCTAAAATCGAACCGGATTGGATAGAGCCCTTGGCCAGAGGCTTAACCGATAGCCAATACTCCGATCCACGCTGGGACAGGAAAATGGGCATGGTAAACGCGTGGGAGCGCGTGGCCTTATACGGCCTAACCATTATTCCTAAACGCCGAGTGCATTACGGCCCCATTAATGGCAAAGAATCGCGTGAGATTTTCATACGCGAGGCCTTGGCGCATGGCGAGTTCGATAGCCGCGCAGCCTTTTTTAGCGCCAACGAACGTTTGATCGCTGAAGTCGAGGAGTTGGAGCACAAGGCGCGCCGGCAAGACGTGTTGGTCGATGACCAGCAATTGTTTGACTTTTACGACAGCAAAATTCCGGCCGACATTCATCAGGCCGCCACCTTTGAAACTTGGCGTGTACAAGCCGAAAAAGCCCAGCCTAGGCTGCTCTATTTGACTAGGGAAGACCTGATGCGCCATGGTGCGGATGCCATTACCGCCGTGCAGTTCCCGGAAAAAATGCGTTTAGATGGGGTGGAGATTCCACTCAAATACCGCTTTGAACCTGGCCATCTTTTGGACGGTGTCACTGCCACCGTGCCTTTGGCATTATTGAATCAACTTAATCCGGCGCAAACCGACTGGCTGGTGCCGGGCATGCTGCGTGAAAAGCTAACCCATTTAATCAAAGCCCTGCCTAAAACCTACCGACGGGTCTGCGTGCCGGTGCCGGAGTTTGTCACGCAGTTTTTAGTCAGCACGACTGTCGGTGCCATGCCCATCAAACCCCTGTTGGCCGAATACATACAGCGTGTCACCAGCTTAAAAATCGCCGTAGAGGATTGGACCGAACCGTTGCCGGATCACTTGCTGATGAACTTCAGTGTGGTGGACGATGCCGGTCGCGAATTAGGCATGGGTCGGGATTGGCAGGCGCTGAAGAAACAATTGGGCTCGGCCGCGCAACTGACCTTTAGAAACAGTTCGGCGGATCACCTGAAGGACTTAGAAAAAACCGGGCTTAAACAATGGGATTTCGGCGATTTGCCTGCCACCTTGAGCTTTGAGCGCGACGGTTTGCAAGTTACTGGCTACCCGGCCTTGGAAGACAACGGCGACAGCGTGGCGGTTAAATTATTCGATACCGAATTGGAAGCCAGCAGCAACCACAGGCAGGGCGTGTGCCGCTTGATGCGCTTTGAGTTAAAAGAGCAAATGAAGCAGTTGGAGAAAAGCCTACCCAATTTTAATCAATACGCCTTGCTGCTGCGCAACGTGGTCAGCGTAGACGACTTACGGGAAGATTTGTTGTTGGCCATCGCTGACCGGGCCTTTGTTGCCGACGATGACTTGCCACGCAGTAATGCCGATTTCATGCATTTAAAAGCCCGTGCTAGGACGCGCTTGCCTGCTGTCAGTCAGGGCTTAACTCGCCAAGTGCAAACAATCGCCGGTGAATACCAATTGCTCACGGCGACCATGGCCAAAATGCCAAGCACCGTGAACCGTTTGAAGCGCGATGTTGAGCAGCAACTGCCGTCTTTGTTGTACAAGGGCTGCTTTAGCCGTACCCCTTGGGAGCAATTGCAGCATGTGCCGCGCTACCTCAAGGCCTTGCGTTTACGCATAGAAAAACAACCGGCCAACCCGGATAGGGACGGTAAAAATGCCGCCAGCGTTGGTTTGCTATGGCAAAAGTGGCAAGATAAAATAAACCAATTGCAGCAAGCGCATTTGCCCATTTCAGACGATTTGGCGCATTTCCGCTGGTTGCTGGAAGAGTTGCGCGTGTCCTTGTTTGCACAAGAATTGAAGACGCCGTTTCCGATTTCCATTAAGCGCTTAGAAAAAACCTGGGCAGACATGGGTTACCAATAACAAGCATGCAGGCAGACGCACGCACCGATCAAACCGAGTTTTACCTAACGCCGCTTAATCGCGCGTTGATGCCTAGGGTATGGCTACGCGTTCAGGTGGAGCGCAATACCCTGCTGGCCATTGTGTTTTCCTTGTTGGTGCATGGCCTTATCCTCTTTTTGGCTTTGCCTCAATTAAATTTAGACAGCGCCGCCATGCCGCCCACCACCATACAAGTTAGCTTGGCACCGCCGCCGGCTGAACCACCGCCACCCCCGGTTGAGTTACCAAAACCGCCTAAAAAGCCCAAGCCCATCAGCCGTCCCAAGGTGATGACGCAAAAGCCCAGCAGCCAACCGTCCGATTTTAATCTACCGGAAGCCGCCCCCAGCCCAGCGCCCAGCGCACCTGTTGCGCCCGCTAAAGACCAGCCTGTGGACATGATGGCCTACGTCAACGCCAAGCGGCAGCAGCGATTGGCCATGGAGAGCGATGCCGCTAAACAAAATGCCGAGGCCGTGGCGAAGGAGCAAGGCCCCAGTGCGGAGCAAGTGCGCGAGCAACGCATTAAAGACAATTTAAAAGTAGGCACCAATGGTATTTTTGAAATCACCAGTTTAAGCGCCCGCCATGCCGGCTTTACTTTTAGGGGCTGGACCAACGATTACAGTAACGCCAGACGCGAAGCCTTTGAAGTGGAGGCGGGCGTTGGTCAAGACATACGCTTGCTGGTGGTGAGAAAAATGATAGTCTTGATACGCCAGCATTACCAAGGCGATTTTAATTGGGAATCGCAGCGTTTAGGTCGGGTGGTTATCCAATCGGCGCGCCCGGAAGACAACGCCGGCTTGGAGGATTTTATGATGATGGAGTTTTTTGGCACGTATTACAAAAACAAGGGCTAATCAACGTTCATTTGATTAAACGTAAACCTCAATAAGGCGCAATGCGCCGCCATATAAATTCAGTTCAATTAAGCCCAGCTAACATGAGTCACCATCATTGAAAGCCTTTGTTTGCCCCTATGTCGGTGGCCATTTATGCTGCCAGCGACAAGCCCGATTCCATAGGGCAAACTGCAGGCTTGCGGCCTAGAAGGTCATGAAGGCATTTCTTAGGCTGAGTTCATCGATGTCTTTGGCGATGATCACCACCCTAGAGAGTTTTTCTGGCTCGCTCCATCCCTCCAATAAGGTCGGTGGGTAGGGCGTGAAATGCACCGCATGAATCGCCAGTGGCGCTGCCTGGTCGGCGGCATGGATGATGCCTTTAAGGCGTAATAGATGCTTGCCGTAAGTCTGGCAAAACTTCAATAAATGCGGTTTTAATTGCGACCAATTAATTGGGCTAGGCAGAGTCACGGTAAAGCTGATGATGCCGTCGTGATTGGCTTTTTGCGGCAACTGGCCCAGTGTGTTTGGCCGTCTGCTGGGGCTGCGCAACCAGCGCTGTGGCTGAGCCTGTTTCTTATCTGCATCAAACAGCCCCACATCGACCACGTAGGCCGGGTCCAATTGACCGTGGCTAATGCGATGCAAGGTGGCGCCAGGGTTAATTTGGCTTAGTTTTTCCTCTAAGCTGGCGATGCTTTGCGCGTCAGCCAAATCGGTTTTGCTTAAGACCAACACATCGGCTACCGCCGCTTGCTTAAGGGCCTCTTGGTTTTCTGCCAACTGTTGCAATCCGTAGACGCTGTCTACGGTCACCACCACCGCGTCCAAACGGTACACCGATTCGATCACCGGCTCGTTCATTAGGTTGGCCAAAATAGGCCCAGGGTCGGCCATGCCGGTGGTTTCTATGATCAATCGATTGAATTGTGGAATGGCGGCCAGCGCACGCTTGAAAAACAAATCGCGCAGGGTGTCGGCCAACTCGTTTTTTAAGGTGCAACATAAACAGCCTGAACTTAACAACACCGTGTTGTCGGCGATGTGCTCGCTTTCCACGCTTAAGGCCAAATTGCTTTTGGCGAAAATTTGATCCAAGCCGGTGTCGCCCAACTCGTTGATGATGACCGCGGTGTCGCGCATGCCGCTGTGGTGGAGCAAATGATTAAGTAAGGTGGTTTTGCCGCTGCCTAAAAAGCCGGTGAGCAGGGTGACGGGTATGCGTTGGTCCATGGCGTGCGAAATGGCTTGAGTTAATTGCCTACTATTTTATCGTGCATCAAAGCGATTCTGCTAATCCCGATTCTGCTATTACAAGGTAAAATGGTGGCCATCTAGCCAAATCGGCAACAAGCCACGTATAGAAAGCCCAGCATGAACGTATTTTTTGAAGAGGACGGCAGCTTTAAAGTGGCGTCCATCATGACCGAAGCGCAAGGCTCCATGCAAATTGAGTCGGCCAGCGGCAAACGCAGCAAAGTCAAAACCAACCACGTCTTGATGCGCTTTGAGCTGCCATTAGCCGGCTTTATGGACAGCGCCCAGGCCGAGGCAGCCAAATTGGACGTGGATTTTCTTTGGCAATGCTGCAGCGAATTCAGTTTTAGCGGCGAGGCCGGTGGCGAGTTCGGTTTTGCTGAATTTGCCGAGGAGTATTACGGTCGCACGCCCACCCCTGTTGAAGCGGCTGCCGTGGCGCTTAAGCTGCACAGTGCCCCCATTTATTTCAATCGCAAGGGCAAAGGCCGCTACAAAGCGGCGCCCGCCGAGATTTTGAAAGCGGCATTGGCCGGCTTGGAAAAGAAACGCCTGTTGGCCGAAAAAATGGCCGCCCTGGTGACGGAACTCAAGGCTCACCAATTGCCTGAAGAGTTAAGGCTCAAGCTCGATAGCTTGTTGTACGAGCCCGATAAAAATTCATTTGAGTACAAAACCCTAGACACCGCCGCCAACGAAAGCCACCTCAGCCAGATTAAATTGCTGCAGGCTTGTGGCGCGATTCCTTCCTCGCACGATTACCATTTGGGCGCTTTTCTAAGGGAGCACTTTCCCTTCGGCACGGATTTTTCTGCCGCTGCATCGGTGTTGGATGCGACCGATTTAAGTTGGTCGGATTTGAGCTTGGCCGAGGCCGAAGCCTTCAGCATAGACGACAGCAGCACGACCGAGATAGACGATGCGTTCTCCATTTCCTATTTAAATGGCGGCATCACCCGCGTGGGCATACACATAGCCGCGCCGGCTTTGGGCATTGCCGTTGGCAGCGCCTTAGACCAAGCTGCTATGCAGCGCTTGTCCACGGTTTATATTCCGGGCAATAAAATCACCATGTTGCCGGAAGTCGCCATACGGCCGTTTAGTTTGGATGCCGGGGAGATCAAGCCGGTGTTGTCGCTGTATTTGCACGTCAACGCGGCCGGCGAAATCGTGCAGCGCGACAGCAAATTGGAGCGCATTAAAATAGCCGACAATTTGCGCCACGATGCCTTGGAGCCGTTTTTTAACGAAACCACGTTAAGCGCAGACAGCGGCCACCCTTATTGGTCTAAGTTGTTGTATTTATTCAACTTGGCCGAGTCTTTGGAAAAGGCCAGGGGCAAGTACGACCCGACTAAGCCGCAACAAATAGACTACAACTTTTACGTGGTCGATGGCATTGTTAGCATCGTCGGTCGCCAACGCGGCGCGCCCATGGATAAATTGGTCGCCGAGTTGATGATAGAGGCCAATAACCAATGGGGTGCTCTATTGGCCGCCCACCAAGTGCCTGGCTTATACCGCGCGCAATCCGGCGGCAAGGTTTACATGACCACCAAGGCCGAGCCGCACCAAGGTTTGGGCGTGGCGCAATACGCCTGGAGCACTTCACCCTTGCGCCGTGCAGTGGATTTAATCAACCAACGGCAAATCATCAGCGTGGTGCAAAATACCCCGCCCAGTTACGCGCCCAACAGCGATGCATTAAACAGCCACATGCGCCATTTTGAGCTGGCCTATCAGGCCTACAGCGAATTTCAACAACGCATGGAGCGGTTTTGGTGCTTGCAGTATTTGATTCAAGAAAACAGCCAAGAAGTCCACGCCACGGTTTGGCGTGAGAATTTGGTGCGCTTGGATACGCCGCCTTACATGACTAAAGTGTACGGTTTGCCGGAAATGAAGCCGGGCACGCGCATCGGTTTGCAAGTGCAGGAAGTGGACCCGTTGCTGATGGAATTGCGCTGCAAATTCATTGCCGTCTTGCCGGAAGCGCCTTTGTCAGAAGACGCCTTGGGCCTGGCACCCGATTTCCTTGAAGCAGCCGAGACCATCGAAACGACTGAATCAGCCCAAGCAAGCAGCGGCAATCAGCCTGAGCAGGGGGCGCCCTAATGCTGCGTTTTGCCAGACATAAAGCGACGGCAGACGAAGCGGTGGACGTCAGTGAATCGAATGGCGTGCGGGCCTTGCACTTAGGCTCGGTGACCATACAAAGCGCCATGCGCATCAAAGACCCTTTTGCCTTGGAGTTAACCTATACCCGGGCCATGATGGGCTTTCTTTTATTTGGCGGCAAGCTGCAGCAAATTTTAGCCATAGGCTTAGGCGGGGCTTCGCTAGCTAAATACGTGCACGCTTATTGCCCCGATTTGCATCAGACGGTAATAGAGATTAACCCTAGGATCATACAAATTGCCCGCAGTCAGTTTTATTTACCCGATAACGACGCGCGTTTAGACGTCATAGAAGGGGACGGTCTGCGTTACTTGGCAGATCACAGCGAGGTGGCCGACGTGCTGTTTATAGACGCCTTTGATGGCAACGGCATCCCGCCTGACTTTTGCAGCCAAGATTTTTTTGACACCTGCGCTAACAGCTTAAATGCCGATGGCCTAATGGTGATTAACCTATGGGGCAGCGATAAAAAGTTTGACGTGTATTTGCAGCGCATAGAGCAAAGCTTTGCCGGCAAAGTGTTGCTATTGCCTACTGGCAAACCCGGTAACACCGCCGTGTTTGCCTTTAAGCGCGAACCGGCCGATTTGCGTTTAGCCAGTTTGCGTAACCGTGCCAAGGAATTGGAACGCACGCACAAAATTGAATTTTTACAGTTCGTCGAAAAATTAGCCGAACACAATCTCAGTAGCAGCAACCGACTGTTTATGTCGAATGCGGCTGCCATATCCGCATAACACAGAGCCCAATCACCATGATCCCTAATCGATATTTTGCAACCTGCCCACGCGGCTTAGAACAACTGTTGGCCGATGAGTTGGCGGTGGTTAAAGCCAAGTCCATTAAATTGACCGATGGCGGCGTGAGTTTTGATGGCGATTGGGCGGTGTGCTACGCGGCCAATTTGCACTCCCGCATCGCCACGCGAATTTTGTGGCAAGTGGCGCGTGGCAAATACCTCAACGAAGAGGATTTGTTTGAGGCGGCCTACAAATTGGATTGGTCCGCTTGGTTCAATGTCAAAAACGACTTCATGGTCAAAGTGACGGGGGTGAAATGCCCGTTGAAAAGCTTGGAATTCGCCACCTTAAAAATCAAGGACGCGGTCTGCGATAAATTCCGCTTGGCCGTGGGCAGTCGCCCTTACATAGACACCAAAAATCCGGCAGTGCGCATACACGCTTATTTAGCCGTAGACGAATACCAATTTTATTTAGACACATCCGGTGCGGCCTTGTACCAGCGCGGCAACCGTGGGGCGAGCATAGAGGCGCCCTTACGCGAAAACTTGGCTGCTGGCATATTGAAGTTGTCTGGCTGGCAAGTGGGCCAACCGTTGCTCGACCCCATGTGCGGCAGCGGTACGTTTTTGTTGGAAGCTGCCATGGTGGCTCTGGACATTGCGCCCGGCCATAAGCGCAGCTTTGGATTTGAAAAGCTCAATAATTTTGAGCCGGCTATTTGGCAAAAACTAAAAAGCCAGGCCGCGACTAAAGTGAAAGCGGTGTCGTTTCAAAAGATTTATGGATCGGACGTCGATTTACGCGCGGTGCGCATTGCTAAGCGCAATTTGGAGGAAGCCGGTTTGTTGGCGGCCGTGCAACTGTCTCAGTTTGACATCGTTGATGTACCGGCGCCGGATGGGCAAGGTGTCTTGGTGGCCAATCCGCCTTATGGCGTGCGGATAGGCGAGGGCGAGGATTTGGCCTTGCTCTACCCAAAAATGGCCGAGGCGCTCAAGCGCAAATTTGCCGGTTGGCACACCTACTTTTTAACCAACGACTTAAGCATGCCCAAGCTCATGCGACTCACGCCTAGCAAGCGCACGCCCTTGTTTAATGGCTCATTAGAATGCCGCTTATTTGAAATTAAAATGGTGGCAGGCAGCAATAGGAAATAAATCATGGCGGATTCAATAGAGGCATTAAAACAAAAAATTCAGGACTTTGTCGACCAGCGCGATTGGTCGCAATTTCACACGCCTAAAAATCTAAGCATGGCGATGATGGTGGAAGCGGCGGAATTGTTAGAGCACTTTCAATGGGATACGCCGGCTGAAAGCCAACAATTGTCTGCTGAAAAACGCGAGCAAGTTGGCCACGAATTGGCCGACACCTTGGTCTATTTGATACGCATCGCGCAAGTATTGAACATCGATTTGCTGGAAGTGGCCAATCAAAAGATAGCCCTTAATGCAAAAAAATACCCGGTGGAGCTAGCCCGCGGTAGTCGAGCTAAATACACCGAGTATGAGTAGAAGCGGCGACTCGCCCCGATTCTAAATATTACAAAGCAGCCAATGCCGCTTGGTAATTGGGTTCACTGGTTATTTCCGACACCAATTCACTGTGCAATACCTTGTTGTTTTCGTCTAAAACGATTACTGCGCGAGCGGTTAGGCCGGCCAAGCTGCTGTCCAATATCGCCACACCGTAGCTGTTAGCAAATTCGTTCAAGTGCCTAAAGGCGGACAACGTGCTGACATTTTCTATGCCTTCAGCGGCACAAAAACGGTTTTGCGCAAACGGTAAATCGGCTGAAATGCACAACACCACGGTGTTGTTTAGTTTGGCGGCCGATTGATTGAAGGTTCTAACCGATGTCGCGCAGGTTGGCGTGTCTATGCTGGGAAAAATGTTGAGCACTTTGCGTAAGCCGGCAAAGTTTTCTAAGCTGACGTCAGCACGCGCTTTGTCTGCAAGGTTGAAGTTAGGCGCCGATTGGCCTTTTTCTGGGAAGTTGCCGCCGATTTTTACCGGGCCGCCTTTAAGTGTAACGGGATTAGCCATGATTATTTCCTTTAGATAAGGTGATAGATAGATGCTTGCTTGAGAAAACTATACTGAAGTATGCGGGTTTTCTAGCGCGCAGACAATCGAAACTTAGCGTTTGTAAAGCGCATTTTTCAGCTTCAATTTTTGCATAATATTTTCTAAAAAATCGATGCCGATTAAGGTAAAATTTGCCTTATGTTGCCCAGTTCAATTCCAGCCAAAAATAGCCCGTCTTTTGTGCACCTGCGTTGCCACAGCGAGTACTCCATCGTTGATGGCATCGTGCGTATAGACGACTACGTGCAGCAAGCGCGTGCGGACAACATGCCGGCCTTGGCCTTAACCGATTTAAACAATCTATTTGGTGCCATCAAGTTTTACAAAGCCGCTCGTGCTAAGGGCTTAAAGCCCATCCTAGGCTGTGACATTTGGTTGGAAAACCCGCTCAATCGCGACCAGCCTTCACGCTTATTGCTGCTTTGCCAATCGCATGCCGGCTATTTGTTGTTATGCCAATTATTAAGCCGTGCATACCTAAACAATCAGCACCGAGGTCGGGCGGAATTTAAGCGTGCTTGGTTTGAAGAATGCGGCACCGAGGGTTTAATTTTGCTCTCTGGTGCCATGCAGGGTGAAGTGGGGCAAGCTTGCCTGCAAGGCAACCTAGACTTGGCGAAAAAACTAGCTCAGCAGTGGCATGACTTGTTCCCGGATCGCTATTACTTAGAAGTCCAGCGTGTGGCCACGGATGCCAGCGCGCAACAAGAAGCTTACATAGCGCAGATGCGGGACATTGCCAGTAGTTTGAGTTTGCCGTTGGTGGCCACCCAACCCATTCAATTTATCAGCCCAGACGACTTTAGGGCGCACGAAGCGCGCACCTGTATTTCCGAGGGTTATGTTTTAGCCGACACGCGTCGCCCCAAGCACTTTACGCCAGAGCAGTATTTTAAAACGCAGCAACAACTGGCCGATTTGTTTGCCGACATGCCGGACGCTTTGCAAAACACCGTGGAAATCGCAAAGCGCTGCAATTTGACATTAACCCTGGGCAAAAACTACTTGCCCAATTTCCCCACGCCCAATAACGAAAGCCTCACCGATTACTTGGTGTCCGAGGCGCGTCGCGGCTTAGTTGCTCGGTTGCAAGTGCTTTACCCCGATGAAACGCTTCGTCAGGCTAAAGCCCCAGAGTACGAGGCGCGTCTGGATTTTGAAACCCAGGTGATCAACCAAATGGGGTTTGCCGGTTACTTTCTAATCGTGGCTGACTTTATCAATTGGGCTAAAAACAACGGCGTGCCGGTGGGTCCGGGTCGGGGTTCGGGTGCCGGTTCGGTGGTGGCTTACAGCTTAGGCATTACCGATTTGGATCCATTGGAATACAAACTGCTGTTTGAGCGTTTCTTGAATCCGGATCGGGTGTCCATGCCGGACTTCGATATCGATTTTTGCCAAGAAGGCCGCGATAGGGTCATTGATTACGTGAAGCAAAAATACGGCTTGGATGCCGTGTCGCAAATTGCCACCTTCGGTACCATGGCCGCCAAGGCCGTGGTGCGTGACGTGGGCCGGGTGTTGGATTTGCCCTTCGGTTTTGTTGACGGCATCAGCAAGCTGATTCCTTTGGAATTAGGCATCACCTTATCCGACGCCCTGGAAAAAGAACCGCAACTGGCCGAGCGCCGTGAAAAAGAAGAGGAATTGCAGGAACTGCTGGAGTTGGCCTTGCGCTTAGAGGGCCTGGTACGCAATGTCGGCATGCATGCCGGTGGCGTGTTGATTTCACCGGGTAAAATTTCCGATTTCTCGCCTATTTATTGCCAAGCCGATGGCGGCAGTTTGGTCAGCCAATACGACAAAGACGACGTGGAAGCGGTGGGCTTGGTCAAATTCGACTTCTTGGGTTTGCGCACCTTAACCATATTGGAATTGGCCCTGCTTAATGCCAATAAGCAGCGTGCATTAGAAGGCTTGCCGCCCTTGTCTTTTGCCACCTTGCCGATAGACGATAAAGCCACCTTCCATTTATTAAAAACCGCCAACACCACGGCGGTGTTCCAGCTTGAGTCGCGCGGCATGAAAGACATGCTCAAACAAGCCATGCCGGATTGCTTTGAGGACATCATTGCCTTGGTGGCGTTGTATCGGCCAGGGCCTATGGATCTAATTCCGGATTACTGCCGGCGTAAGCACGGTAAGCAGCGCGTGGAATACCCGCACCCATTAACCGAGCCGATTTTGAAAGAGACTTACGGCATTGCCGTTTACCAAGAGCAGGTGATGCAGATCGCCCAGGTAGTGGCCGGTTACAGCCTAGGTGGCGCGGATTTATTACGTCGCGCCATGGGTAAAAAGAAACAAGAGGAAATGGATGCCCAGCGTAAAACCTTTGTTGAGGGCGCGGTTAAAAACAACATGACCGAGCGCCAAGCGACCGAGTTGTTTGATTTGCTGGAAAAATTCGCCGGCTACGGCTTTAATAAATCGCATGCCGCGGCCTACGCTTTGGTGGCCTACCAGACGGCCTATTTAAAAGCGCATTACCCGGCGGCCTTTTTGGCCTCGACCTTGTCGGCCGACATGAATAACACCGACAGCGTGCACACCTTCTATGACGATTGCGCGCCCAATCAGATTGAGGTGTTGCCACCCGACGTCAATCGCAGTGATTTTAAATTCACCCCCATAGACAAACAGCGTATTTTGTATGGCTTGGGCGCAGTGAAGGGCACGGGCTTGGCAGCCATCGAAGTGATCATGCAAGCGCGAGAAGCAGGCGGCCCGTTTAAAGATTTGTTTGATTTTTGTAATCGCTTGGATTTGCGTAAGGTCAATCGCCGCGTGGTGGAATCACTGATACGCGCGGGCGCGTTTGATAGTTTGAGCCCGGATCCGGCGCAGCCGAACCGCAATGCCTTGCTGGCAGGGGTGGCCACGGCCATGGCCGCCGCCGAACAAAACAGCGCCAACCGTCAACAAAATAGCTTGTTTGGGGAAGCAGCCGATAACGAGGTCAATGTCTTGCCCAATGTGCCGGCCTGGTCTGAGCAGCAGCGATTGTTAGAAGAAAAAGCCGCTTTGGGTTTTTATTTCAGCGGCCACCCGTACGCAGCCTACCAAAAAGACTTAGGGCAATTTATTAGCAGCAGCTTGGCCAATTTAAGCCCAAAAGAGCAGCCGCAATTGCTGGCTGGTATCGTCTCTGGCATACGCGTGCGCATGACCGGTAGAGGCAAAATGGCCATCGTTGGTTTGGACGATGGCACGACACGCATTGAAGTGGTGGTGGGCAGCGAGCTGTTAGCCCAGCATCAGGGCTTATTGAAAGACGACCAATTGATCATCGTCGAAGGGCGTGTCAGCCACGATGAATTTTCCGGTGGCTTGCGCGTGAATGCCAGAAAACTGCACGATTTATCCGGCTTGCGTAACAGCCGCGCCAGCTTTTTAAAGATTTCTTGCAACGGCCAAGCCGATGCGGAAAAACTCAAAGCCTTGTTGCAGCCGTATCGCAAAAACGCCTCGGACGAGCAGCGCGGTTGCGCGGTTAAAGTGGCTTACCACAACCATACTGGCCGGGTAGAACTGATGCTAGGCAATGATTGGCGGGTGGACTTAGCGGAGAGTTTGATTGCCGATTTAAGCTTGTGGTTAAGCCGTGATAATGTAAAAATCCTATATAATTAGTCCGCTGCTGCCAAGCAGGGATTAAACCTTTAAATTGTAGAGTCAAGCACATGAAAATTAGTTACTTGGATTTTGAACAACCGATTGCTGAGTTAGAAAGCCAGATTGAAGGCTTGCAAGCCGCGCATGATGCGAACGATGCATTGGATATCTCTAAAGAATTAACCGCATTAGAAAA
>JBEDKJ010000071.1:0-40470 GCA_041172285.1 Pseudomonadota bacterium | reverse complement strand
GCATCCAATTCACGCATGCAATCTGGCATGGCGCCTTGGCCAGGAAACACCACGCGACTGGCGCTGGCAATTTCATCCGGATTGCTGCTAATCACAACCGATTTACCTGGTGCAACGTGCTCCAAGGCCTTGGCCACGGAGCGCAAATTGCCCATGCCGTAATCAACCACTGCTATGTCTGTATTTTTCATTCGTCGAGCTCAACGGCCCTGCCAAAAAAACTTACAAACTGCCTTTGGTAGACGGCATGATGCCCACCATGCGCGCATCCATTTCAACCGCCATGCGCAAGGCGCGGCCAAAGGCTTTAAATATTGTTTCGGCCTGATGATGGGCGTTGTGCCCTTTTAAATTGTCTATGTGCATGGTGACGTTGGCATGATTAACAAACCCTTGGAAGAATTCGTGTATCAAATCCACGTCAAATTCACCCACAGCAGCGCGGGTAAATTCACAAGAAAACGTTAAGCCAGGACGACCAGACACATCCAACACCACGCGGGATAAGGCTTCATCTAGTGGCACATAAGCATGGCCGTAACGGCGTATGCCTTTTTTATCGCCCAAAGCTTTGGTAAAAGCCATGCCCAGCGTGATGCCTATGTCTTCAACCGTATGGTGCGCATCAATATGCAAATCGCCTTTTGCATTAACGGCTATGTCCATCATGCCGTGACGCGCGATTTGATCGAGCATGTGATCAAGAAAACCTATTCCGGTATCAAATTTTGAAACGCCGGTACCGTCTAAATTAAGGTTAACCGAGATTTGCGTTTCCAATGTATTTCTTACTACTTCAGCTGTGCGCATAGGAAGTCACTAAATAAAAGAATGCGTAAAATGGATGTTTGCTATTTTAACCTAAAGCGGCTGGGCTTGGTTCTTTTGCGCGTACCCTCTGAACAACATTTTCAGCCCTAGCTTTTTATCGCAATGAGCTCATCAATAAAAAAAGCCTAGCAAGATGAATAATCTTAACTAGGCTTTTAGTTTTACTTACGCTAATTACCGTTTCAACTGCTAAACACCGTGTATGAACACATGGCTTAGCTTGAAAAAACGTTAATTATTGCGCCGCAGCAGGCGCAGCTTCTGCCGGTGCCGCTTCAGCTGGCGCTACTTCTGCTGCTGGCGCTACTTCTGCAGGTGCATCAGCTGGTGCCGGTGCTTTGTTGAATACAGAAAGCAACACAAGCGCTACAACGGCAGCGATTAGCCAAGGTAATAATTTTTTAACACCGCCAGCACTGGCAGAACCGCCGTGAGCGATGGCAGTAATTTCAGCCGCTGCTGCTGCTGGATCTTTAGCGCCGTAGATAGCTGCACCAGCAACGATGATGGTTGCGCCAGCATCTTTAACTTGTTGTGTGGTTGTTGCTTTAACGCCACCCGCTACCGAGATCTCTACGCCTAATTTAAGGCCAGCCACCATAGTCAAATCGTTAAACGGTGTTTGACCGGCTGCTTGTTGATCCAAACCAGTGTGCACGCCAATGATGTGTGCGCCTAATTTAGCCACTTCAATAGTGCGTGCTTTTTTATCGGCCACGTTGATCAAGTCAACTTGTGCTTTTTTGCCGTATTTGTTGGCCACATCAATAACACCTTTGATGGTGCCGATGTCTGCAGTACCCAATACCGTGCAAATGTCTGCACCGGCTTTGTAGAATGGCTCGGCTTCATAGAAACCAGCATCCATCGTTTTCAAGTCAACTAAGATTTTGTTTTTTGGGAATTTAGCACGCAACACTTCAAGTAATTTGATACCGTTATGCTTAATGCATGGCGTACCAATTTCTAAAATATCTACATGTGGGGCAACTTTAGTTGCTAAAGCGACGGTACCGTCGAAATCTAATGAATCTAATGCCATTTGGGTTTGTGCCATGCTACATCCTCCAACTAAAAATAAACGCCATGTGCGTTTACTTAAGATTAAAAATACGAATTAAATAGTTTATTGTGCAGAAATCACACATTTCGCGATAATAACACGACGCGATTGTGGAATTAAGAAATTTTTTTGCTTATGAGGAACTTTTTACGCTTTTTATAAGCATTTTTACCGCAAAAATAGCCTGTTTTTTTGGATTTTGCTCATTTAAAAAACATACAAGCTAGCCGACTATTTCACGCAATGCTTTAAGTAACAAAACCGTTTGCGCATCCGTGCCTATGGTAATGCGCAAGTAGGGTGCAATGCGGCTTGGGGCTTTGAAATGGCGAACGATAATGTTTTTTTGCCTAAGCATAGCGGTAATCTCGGCCCCGCCTAATACCCGGTGTTTTGCAAAGATAAAGTTAGCGCCGGATGGCAAGACCTCAAAGTCTAGATTGGCTAATTCAGCCATCAGCGCCTCGCGGGTAGCCACCACTTTTTGGCAAGTGTCTTGAAAGTAGACGCTATCTTGCATAGCAGCAATGGCACCAGCGGAGGCAAAACGGTCTACAGGGTAAGAATTAAAGCTGTCTTTCACCCTAATCAAGGCTTCAATTAAATCGGCTGAGCCCAAGGCATAGCCAACGCGTAAGCCTGCTAACGATCGGGCTTTAGATAAGGTATGCACCACCAATAAGTTAGGGTAGTGCTTGATTAAACCTACCGCGGACTCGGTACCAAAATCCACGTAAGCCTCGTCCACCACAACCACTGAATGCTTATTCATTTGCAACAATTGCTCTATCTTAGCCAAGGGCAATGGAATGCCAGTGGGTGCATTGGGATTGGGAAATACAATGCCGCCATTTGGCTGATCGTAATCTTCTACCTTAATCGTAAAATCATCCGATAATGGCACCGTTTGGTAATCAATGTCATACAAACCACAATAAACGGGGTAAAAGCTATACGTGATGTCTGGAAACAATAAGGGGCGACTGTGCTTAAGCAGTGCTTGAAACACATGTGCCAACACTTCATCCGAGCCATTGCCAACAAAAACGTTTTCCTTTTGCAATGCATAAGTATTGGCAATGGCGGCTTTCAAGGCATCCGAATTGGGATCCGGATAAAGGCGCAAAGACTCGGCGGCTTCTAACTTCAGTGCCTGCAACACCTTAGGGCTTGGGCCATAGGGATTTTCATTGGTATTTAATTTAACCAAATCAGCCAGTTTAGGTTGTTCGCCCGGCACATAAGGCGTTAGCTTATGCACCACATCGCTCCAAAATTTACTCATTTACTTGGCTTCAACCTAAATTCAGCGGATCTGGCGTGCGCTTGCAAGCCTTCGCCGTAAGCTAAGGTGGCGGCGACTTTACCTAAGGTTTGTGCACCGGCTTCGGACACCATGATTAAGCTGGAACGCTTCTGGAAATCGTACACCCCTAGCGGCGAAGAAAAACGCGCCGTGCGTGAAGTTGGCAACACATGGTTAGGTCCAGCGCAATAATCCCCTAGCGCCTCACAGGTGTTACGCCCCATGAATATCGCCCCGGCGTGTTTGATGCTCAAACTAAAAGCCAAGGGATCGTCCATGGACAATTCCAAATGCTCAGGCGCGATGTAATTGCAAATCTCAGCGGCTTGCGCCAGATCGCGCACCTGTATCAAGGCCCCCCTATCGGTCAAGGCCTTGCTGATGATGTCTTTGCGTGGCATGCCTGCCAACAACTTGTCTATGCTGGTTTGCACGCTTTGTAAAAAGTCGGCATCTGGGCTTAATAAAATGGCTTGAGCTAACTCATCGTGCTCGGCCTGGCTGAATAAATCCATCGCCACCCAATCTGGGTTGGTCTTGCCGTCGCAGATAACCAGAATTTCCGATGGGCCGGCCACCATGTCTATGCCAACCACACCAAACACGCGCCGCTTAGCAGCCGCCACGTAGGCGTTACCTGGCCCCACCACTTTATCCACTTGTGGAACGGTTTGCGTGCCGTAGGCCAAGGCGCCAACGGCTTGCGCGCCGCCTATGCAAAACACCCTATCCACCCCAGAAATCGCCGCCGCAGCCAACACCAACTGATTGCGCTCTCCATTAGGCGTAGGCACCACCATAATCAATTCTTTCACGCCGGCCACTTTGGCTGGGATGGCATTCATCAGTACCGATGAAGGGTAGGCGGCCTTGCCACCTGGCACATACAAACCGACTCGATCTAATGAGGTTACTTGCTGACCTAGCAAAGTGCCGTCTTGCTCCTCATAACTCCAAGAGCTCATTAATTGCTTTTCATGGTAGACGCGCACTCTATCGGCCGCCACTTGTAAGGCCGCACGCTGATCAGCCGGCAAGGCTTTTAATGCCGCATCCAAGTCTTGTTTACTGATTTCCAGTTCGCTTAATGTGCTGGCCGTGGTTTTATCAAAACGCTGGGTGTACTCCAACACTGCCGCATCGCCGCGTTTTCTGACGTCTTTTAATATGCCTGCCACCACCTCGTCCACGCTGTCGTCTTGGGCCGTTTCAAAGGCCAATAAGGCCTGTAATTTGGCGTAAAAATCGCTATCGCTGGTGGAGAAACGTCTAATATTAATGCTCATAAATCTAACCTAATCTTATTAATGTCTTAATCAAAAAATCGTTTACTTGGCAGAAATGGCGCTTATAAACGCCTGCATAATCGGTTGAATTTTATCGCGATTCAATTTAAGTGATGCTTGATTAACCACCAAGCGCGAACTGATGTCGCCCACTTCTTCCACCGCTTTAAGTTTGTTGGCACGAAGCGTCCCCCCAGTGCTAACCAAATCCACTATCACGTCGGCCAAGCCCACCAAAGGCCCGAGCTCCATGGAACCGTAAAGTTTTATCAAATCGACGTGCATGCCTTTAGCGGCAAAATGCTCACGGGCGGTTTTGACATACTTAGTCACGACCTTAAGACGAGCCCCACTGCGTATCGAAGCAAAATAATCAAAGTCTTCACGCACCGCCACCATCATTTTGCATTTGGCAATTTGCAAATCGATAGGTTGATACAAGCCTTCACCACCGTGCTCGTCCAATACGTCTTTGCCGGCTATGCCTAAATCGGCCGCACCGTATTGCACGTAAGTAGGCACATCGGAGGCACGCACGATAATTAAGCGTACGTCGTCGCGATTAGTCGGCAATATTAATTTGCGTGAGGATTCCGGGTCTTCCAAGGCATGGATACCGGCTGCCGCCAACAAGGGCCTGGTTTCCTCGAAAATACGGCCTTTAGAAAGTGCAATGGTTATCATGCTTAAACTCGTTTCACATTGGCGCCCAATGCGTTTAATTTTGCTTCTAGATTTTCATAACCCCGGTCTAGGTGGTAGATGCGTTCCACCACGGTTTCGCCTCGGGCAACCAAGCCAGCTAACACCAAACTGGCGGATGCACGCAAATCGGTGGCCATCACGGTAGCGCCATCCAATGAAGCCACGCCTTTAACCAAGGCGGTGTTACCATCTATACTGATGTCTGCGCCCATGCGTTGCATTTCCTGGACATGCATGAAGCGGTTTTCAAAAATGGTTTCAGTCACTTTTGCCACGCCACTGGCCACGGCATTAAGTGCCATGAACTGCGCTTGCATATCGGTTGGGAAAGCCGGGTGCGGAGCCGTACGTATGTTCACGGCCTTAAGTTTGCCGTCGCTTTTAACGGTAATGCTGTCTTTATCGCTGGTCACCGTGGCGCCGGCTTCACGTAATTTCTCTATCACGGCATCAAGCAAATCGGCCCTAGCATTGAGCAATTTCACCTCGCCTCCAGCCATCGCCGCGGCCACCATGTAAGTGCCTGCTTCGATCCGATCACACACGACGTTGTGTTCGGTGCCATGCAATTTTTCTACACCAACGATGGTAATGACGTCTGTGCCAGCACCGCTGATGTTAGCGCCCATCTTAATCAGCATTTCTGCCAAATCGATCACTTCGGGTTCTTTTGCGGCATTTTCTAGCACCGTCGTGCCTTCAGCCAAAGCCGCTGCCATCATTAAATTCTCTGTGCCGGTGACGGTCACGATGTCCATGTAATAGCGTGCACCTTGCAAACGGCGATTCGGCAAATGCAATGTGCTGGCCTGGATGTAACCATGCGTAATGTGTATGGCCGCGCCCATCGCCTGCAAGCCTTTGATGTGCAAATCCACCGGCCTAGAACCAATGGCACAACCGCCTGGCAAGGACACCCGAGCCGTACCAAAACGGGCCAGCAATGGGCCCAATACCAATATGGAGGCACGCATGGTTTTCACCATTTCATAAGTGGCCTCGAAGGAGGCCACATCGCTTGCATCCAAGCTCACCTGACTGCCATTACGGGCAATTTTTACGCCCATGGTGTCCAGTAGTTTAATGGTGGTGGCGATGTCTTTTAAGGCCGCTACCCCAGTTAAATGCAGCGGCGTTTCTGCCAACAATGCGGCGCACAATATAGGCAAAGCGGCATTTTTAGCACCAGAAACAGTGACCACCCCGTTGAGGCGATTGCCGCCTTGAATAATCAATTTATCCAATTACTTTGCTGCTTCTAACATCGTTTGAAGCTCTCCATTTTCATACATAGCACGCATAATATCTGACCCGCCAACAAATTCACCGTTGATATACAACTGCGGAATGGTCGGCCAATTGGCATAGACTTTAATGCCTTCACGGACGGCTTGATCAGCCAGCACGTCAACAGCAAAGTATTTTGCTTGGCATGCATCTAAAATCTGCGTGGCCATATTAGAAAAACCACACTGCGGAAATTTGGGACTGCCCTTCATATACAGCACCACCTTGTTGCTAGTGACCGTTTGTTTAATTTGTGCTTGTACGTCCATATGCTACTCCATGACTCGTGTTTAATTAAATGTTCAAGTAATTCAAGGCTGATTAGCCCATTGCTCTGGGGTATAGGTCTGCATAGACAAAGCGTGGATTTCCTCACGCATCCTGTCACCCAGTGCGGCATACACCAATTGATGTTGCTGCACCCTACTTTTACCTAGAAAAGCAGCGCTGACCAGCACTGCTTCAAAATGCGTGCCATCGTCACCCGAGACTTTGATGTATTCACAAGCCAAATGTTGGGTAATGTAGGACTGTAATTGCGCCGCTGTTAACACCTTGATATCGCCTTTTTTATTTAGCCTAGTGGTTTAGGCTCTTAATTTATAACCGGATTTTAGCATTTTTAAGGTGCTCCATGCCAACAGTAAGAAGGCCGTGGTGACGATGCACAAGCTAATCCAAGGTGAAATGTCAGCTTGACCAAAAAACCCATACCTAAAGCCATCTATCATGTAGAAAAATGGGTTAAGGTGCGAGACGCTTTGCCAAAAAGGCGGCAAAGAATGGATGGAATAAAAAACCCCGGACAAGAAAGACAAAGGCATGATGATAAAGTTTTGAAAAACCGCCATCTGATCAAATCGATCGGCCCAGATCCCCGCAATAATGCCAAATGTTCCTAAAAGAGCGCTGCCCAACAAGGAAAATGCCACTATCATCCAAGGGTGGCTAATAGGCAAATCGACAAAACCCATGGCCACTAAATAAATGCACAAGCCTACTACCAAGCCACGAATAATGGCTGCGCATAAAAATGCACAAAAGAACTGCAGGTGCGTTAAAGGCGTTAATAAGACAAAAATCAGGTTCCCCATCACTTTGGACTGAATCAAACTCGATGAACTGTTCGCGAAGGCATTTTGCAAGACCGACATCATGATCAGACCCGGTATCAAAAAAACCGTGTAAGGCACGTCTTGGTATACTTGCACGCGACCTTCTAGCACGTGGGAAAAAATCAATAAATACAGCAAAGCGGTAATCACCGGGGCCGCCACGGTTTGAAAGCCAACCCGCCAAAATCGCAGCAACTCTTTTTTCAATAAGGTCCATGGTCCACGGTATTTAGGACTGATCGTCGTTGCACTCTGCAATGCATCAAGCAGCTTATTTAAGACTGGCATTATTTTTTACCTACCAATGATAAAAATACATCCTCGAGATCGGCTTCTTGCAATTGCATATCGACTACGGGAATATTGGCCGTGCGCAAGCTGGATAAAACCAATTCAATTTGTGCCATGTCGCTCAAAGCAAACGTGTGCACGCCTTTTTCTTGGGCCCGTAGCATAGGCCTTATCGCTTCGGGCAAGCTGACCTCACCCAGGGTTAAACTTAATTTTTTACCGGCAAATTTATTTAGCAAATTCGCTGTGCTATCCAAGGCCACCAATTCACCTTGCTTCATCATGCCTATGCGATTGCATAAGGTTTCCGCTTCTTCTAGGTAATGCGTGGTCAGGATAATGGTATGGCCTTCGCGATTGAGCTTTTTAATGAATGCCCACATGGTTTGCCGCAATTCTACGTCCACACCGGCGGTAGGCTCATCCAAGACGATCACTGGCGGCTTGTGCGCCAGCGCCTGGGCTATCAACGCCCGACGCTTCATGCCGCCGGAAAGCTTACGCATATTGGTATTGGCTTTATCGGCTAGACCTAAGCCAACCAATATTTCATCCACCCATGCATCGTTCTCCGGCCCTCGGCCAAAGTAACCGGCTTGAAAGCGCAGCATTTCACGTACATTAAAAAAAGGATCAAAAACCAGCTCTTGTGGGACTATGCCCAATAATTGCCGGGCTTGCCTGAACTGCGCAACCACATCAAAACCCAGCACCGAGATGTCGCCCGAACTAGGCTTAATCAGGCCAGCCAAGATGTTGATTAAGGTTGACTTGCCAGCGCCGTTTGGGCCAAGCAGGGCAAAAAATTCCCCTTCTGCTATGCTTAAATCAATGCCTTTTAAGGCATGCAAGGCGCCAAAATGCTTATGGATACGATTGATTTGGATGGCGGTGGTCATATGACGCTGACGGCTTTAGCCTTAATAAATAAGGGCTTGCTTTAATACAAGCCCTTGAGAAATGGGTAAGAGAAAAACAGCAACCGTTTTTTAACGCAAGTTAAACTGAGCTAACTGGCACAAAATCGGTCAAGCCATACAGCGACACCAATCGGCTTAAATTCACTGGCAAATTAGCAAAGCGTACATGAGAAGAAGATCCAGCAGCCCGCCGTTGCCATTCCATCATGAGACTTAGCGCGGCCGTATCGACTTTGTTGACGGCAGAAAAATCCACTAAAAATTCATCGCCCATGGATAAGCCCTGACTTTGTTGCAGGATAAAATTGGCATTATCCATCAGTACGTCACCGGCAATTCGCCAAGTGTTGCCTTGTTGCTCAATGTTACTGGGTGCTTTCATTGCCATGCCGCTCAAGCTTAACGCTTCACCTCGGCAGCAGCGTTTTTATCGGCTAGCTTCTTATTTAAACTGTCTAAACCATTTTGGCGAATTTCACTGCTAAATTGACTGCGGTAATTGGTCACCAAGCTGACGTTTTCGATCGTGATGTCGTAGACTTTCCAACCAGCGGGGCCTTTGACTAAGCTGTAATCGACGGCAATCGGCTGACCGCCTTTTTGGATAATTTGTGTTTTTACCGTGACGTTTTTTTCGCTGGCATCCGTTTGCATAGGGCGGTATTCAATAACCTGATCGCGGTATTTTCCCAATGCGGTAGCGTAAGTGCGCAACAACAGACTGCGGAATTCTTTTTGAAACAAAGCTTGTTGTTCTGGGCTGGCTGACTTCCAATTTTTGCCCAGCACCATACGGCAAACGCGATCAAAGTCAAAATTAGGTAATATTTTCTCTTCCACCACGGCAAACAATTTTTGTTGGTTACCGGCTTGTATGTCTTTGTCATTTTTGACGATGGCTAAAACGTCGTCAGCAGTTTGTTTAACCAACACATCAGGCGCCATGTCTATGTTGGCCATGGCCAAATTGGCAAACAGCCCCAAGCCCAAACCTGCTAGGCATAAGATTTTTACTATGGCTTTCATTGCTATCCTTATTTAAGTATATCCAGTTCGGCCCCAACAGGCGCCGCCGCTTTAACCTCGGCTTTTGCTTCGGTTTCAGAGGCCTTGTTAAACAAAAATTGACTGATCATTTTCTCTAGCACAATGGCATCTTGAGTTTTATCTATTTTATCACCATTTTTCAACACCACTTCATCGCCACCGGCTTCCAACCCAATGTACTGCTCACCCAACAAACCGGCGGTATAAATATTGGCAAAGGTGTCCACGGGAAACGCATAGCGCTTGTCTATATTCAGTGTCACGATGGCCTCATAAGTTTCACTGTTAAAGACAATGTTATCGACTCGGCCAACCACGACACCCGCACTCTTGATAGGCGCATGCGGTTTGAGGCTGCCTACATTATCAAATGCAGCGGTGACGGTGTAAGTAGGGCCTATTTTACTGGAAGTTAAATTGCCCACTTTCATCGCCAAGCCAAACAGGGCAGCCACACCAATTGCTACAAAAATACCTACCCATAAATCCAGCGTTGTTCTATCCACTTATATACCCCCTCAAATCGCTGTGTTAGCGCTTATACGACCAACATAAAAGACGTTAAAATAAAATCGAGACCCAATACCGTCAAGGACGATATCACCACCGTACGGGTGGTGGCTCGGCTCACCCCCTCGGCTGTAGGTGGCGCATCAAACCCTTCAAACAAAGCGATCATGGTGCACACCACACCAAACACTAAGCTTTTAATCACGCCATTGACTATGTCGGCACTAAAATCGACGTTGGCCTGCATTTGCGACCAAAATGCCCCGTCGTCCACACCTATCAATGGCACGGCAACCAAGTAGCCGCCAAGTATACCAACCATGGAAAAAATAGACGCGAGTATGGGCATGGAAATCACCCCTGCCCAAAAACGCGGCGCCACCACACGTGCAATTGGATTAACGGCCATCATTTCCATGGCGGATAATTGCTCGGTGGTTTTCATCAAGCCTATTTCCGCGGTAATGGCCGTGCCGGCACGACCAGCAAACAGCAAAGCTGTAACCACAGGGCCCAATTCGCGCACCAATGCCAAGGCCACTAGCACGCCTATGGCTTCCGATGAACCGTATTTTTGCAAGGTGTTGTAGCCTTGCAAAGCCAGCACCATGCCGACAAAAAAAGCCGACACGATAATAATCAGTAAGGACATGACGCCGGTGAAATAGATTTCACGTAAGGTCAAATGAAAGCGCTTAAAACTCTCGCCGGAATAGACGATGGCCAAGAAAAATAATCTGGCTCCAGCCCCCAAGCGCCATGTGCGCTCTATCATGCGGTGACCCATGCCACGAAGGTGGCGAAGCATACTAAGGATAAGCTTGGATTTCATCATAGTCTAGTCTTAACCTTTTTGGCCGGAGCTTGCTTGCAATAGTTCAGAGCGGTAATCGGCTGCAGGGTAGTGAAATGGCACGGGGCCGTCTTTATCCCCGTGCACAAACTGATGCACAAAAGGCAGCTTGGATTGCATTAAATCGTCCGGCGTGCCTTCTGCTGCCACTTCGCCATTGGCCACAAAATACACGTAATCGGCAATCAAAAAGGTTTCTTTGACATCGTGCGAGACGATAATCGAGGTGGCACCTAAGGCGTCATTTAAGCTGCGAATAAGCGCGCATATCACGCCCATGGAAATCGGGTCCAATCCAGCAAAAGGCTCATCGTACATAATGATGGCTGGGTCCAAGGCGATGGCCCGAGCTAGCGCCACCCGCCTTGCCATGCCGCCGGACAGTTCAACCGGCATGAACTGATGGGCGCCACGCAAGCCCACGGCATTTAATTTCATCAACACCAAATCCCTAATCATGGCTTCGGACAAATCGGTCAACTCGCGCATGGGAAAAGCCACGTTGTCAAACACCGATAAATCCGTGAACAAGGCGCCGTGCTGAAACAGCATGCCCATTTTTCGCCGCAGGGTATAGATGCCTTCGCGATCTTGCTTGTGCACCACGTCGCCATCTACTCGCACTTCACCATGGCTAGGCTTAATTTGCCCGCCAATTAAACGCAATAGGGTGGTTTTACCGCTGCCACTGCCGCCCATGATGGCGATGACCTTGCCACGTGGGAAGACCATGTTGATGCCTTTGTGCAGCAAACGTCCTTTATAGCCAAAGGAAAGGTTATCAATTTCTACTATGTTAGAGGTCATGAATTACGCGGTGGGTTGATGGGCTTTTTATTAAGTCCCTATTCTAGAACAATTTAGCATCTAAGCAAGACGTTTCATAGTCAAAAGCAATAGCAGCAGGCATAAAAAAGCCCACCTTAATGGGCTATTGTTTCCTGCAAGTGAGCTTGCTTAAGCCAAGCTAAAAAGCCAAGCAGACCACGAATGGGCTAGCGTCATCGGGGGCTGCCACGCCGCCGCTGGGTGTGCCCTTCACCACGATACGCATGGAGCCGGTATCCCCTACACCATCGTCCATGGTGCTGTCCAATTGTTTTGCGTACTTACCCAATACGCCTTCCGAGCAAATAGCATAAGCCCCAGACAATCCGGCTGGTTCCGCAGTGGAGATGGGCGTCACGGCTACCAAGGTGGCCACGCTTTGTATGCCTATCCTGCCGCCGTCGGCATTCACTGGAAAATAATTTTCCGCAGCCACATCGGTTGGGCCTGCGGCTAAACCGGCTAAACGGACGTGCTGCCAAAACAACACCGACTCCTCTGTGGCCGTGCTGGACCCGTACAGACCCTGTATGACGGCATCGCCAGGCGTGCCACCGGTGGTTGCGTTGGCGGCACCGGCCAAGTGAGTGCTGGCCGCCCTGTCGTCTCCAGGCAAGGCTTTAAACTTATCCTGATACCCATACAGGTAGACTTGTATGTTCTTAAAGTCGGTCGCCATGCTCTTCACCTTAGCGCTGTTAATCAACTCCTGGCCCTTTAACACGCCCCCAAGCAGCAATCCTATGATGACCAAAACGATGGCCAATTCAATCAAGGTAAAACCCAACTGTTGTTTTTTCATGTCGTTCTCCAAAATAATTTGTGATCTAACGATGAACATCAAACACACTGGCGCTTACTGGGTTAATTTAAGCAATGCTAGGTATACATGCATGAAAACGGCACTTAAGAAAAATGCAGTAGGCGGACAAAGATGATACCTTAATAATACTTTAATCGGTTTTTTATTCCGCCGCTAAGACGCTGCAGCAGTCAAAAAATAAGCATAAAAAAAGGCAGCCTAAGCTGCCTTTTTTTATGCTTATTGCCTTTAACTTATCGCAGGCCTTGGATGTAGTCGGCCACCGCAGCCATTTCCGCATCCGACATTTTGCTTGAAATCGCCATCATCATGGGCGCATTAGCTCGTTCGCCGGTGCGGAAGGTACGCAACTGCGCTAAGGTGTAATCCGCATGCTGACCAGACAAACGTGGGAATTGCTTAGGTAAACCTGCCCCATTTGCACCATGGCAGCCGGCACACGCTGGCACGTTGTTAGCCGCAATGCCACCGCGGTAAATCTTTTCACCAAGCGAACCAACGCCATTGGATTGGGCTTTACCCAATGCAATATTTTGACTGGCAAAATAATTGGCCACGCCTTTCATGTCCTCATCACTCAGCATGGCTGCCATACCCGACATCACGGCGTTAGCGCGTTTGCCGGATTTAAATTCGGTCAATTGTTTCACCAAGTACTCCGGGTGTTGGCCGGCTAATTTTGGATTGAGGGTAATCACGCTGTTGCCGTCCGCCCCATGACAGGCCGCACAAACCGTGCTGGTTATTTGCGCCACGGCATTTTTTTCCACTGGCGCTACGGCTGCCACTGCTTTTTCCGCAGCGACCGCGCCGTTGACCAAGCCCAACATCGTTACCAAAGCCGTCATTGTTACAGCGCTTAACTTCATTGCACGACAAAATTGCATTTCCACTCCCAATTATCAAATCAACCAAGGCAAACTGCCTAAAGGCCTTACCAGTAATCTAAATTATTCAATCAATTAACGTGGTATTTTAGCGAAAAAGACCTATTCGTGATAGCATTTTTCGCTGTTGTTAATTTATGTTTTTTGCTTAAGGCAATATACAGCGCTTAATCCAAAGCGATTAAGCAAACTAGAATCGGACCACCATGCCTTTGTTTCAAAATGCTGCTTTTTATATTTCAGCACACCACTTGCGCGACCTACCTATTGCCAGCGGCATAGAGGTGGCTTTTGCCGGACGCTCTAATGCCGGCAAATCCAGCGCGCTCAATACCCTAGCTAACCACAACCGATTGGCCTTCGTCAGCAAACAACCTGGCCGCACGCAGCTGATTAATTTTTTCACGCTGGGTAACGATAGGCATTTAGTCGATTTACCCGGTTACGGTTATGCAAAAGTGCCTGAATCCATGCGCGCGCATTGGCAAAACGTCTTGGCGCGATACTTAAGCGAGCGATCAAGCTTAGCTGGCTTGGTGTTAGTCATGGATAGCCGCCACCCACTCACTCCGCTAGACCGGCAAATGTTAGATTGGTTTTGCCCCAGCGGCAAACCGGTGCACGTCTTACTGACTAAGTCGGACAAATTGTCTCGCGGCGAAGCCAGCCTCACGCTAAACCGAGTTCGCAAAGAGTTAATTGAAACTTGGGGTAATCATTATCACAGCGTCTGCACCATACAACTTTTTTCCAGCCTAAAAAAACAAGGCGTGGAAGAAGCCGAAAAAGTAATCGGTGCTTGGCTTTTTGGCGAGGAACCGGAAGATTTGGTGCGCAAATCGTTTGCCTTGGACACCGGCGACAAAGCCCAGTAAGCAATCCAATTGCTTGCCGGCCTTATTTTTTAGTAAACACCATGTCCCATACACCGTGGCCAAGTTTAATGCCGCGGTTTTCAAATTTCGTCAGTGGACGATAGCTGGGTTTTTCAGCGTATTCGACTGCGCTATTTTGCAATTGCGTTTCCGCTTTCAACACGTCCATTACCCATATTGCGTATTCTTCCCAATCGGTGGCGACATGCAAATAAGCACCTTCACGCAACTTGCTGCAGAGCAATTTAACGAAAGCGGCTTGGATTAAACGGCGTTTGTGGTGTCGCTTTTTATGCCAAGGATCGGGAAAGAAAATATGGATGCCATCCAGACTTTCATCGGCTACCATGGTATGCAGCACTTCCACCACATCATGCTGAATAATCCGTATGTTAGTGAGCGCCAACTCATCTATTAACTTAAGCAGAGCGCCAACGCCTGGCGTGTGCACCTCGACAGCCAGGAAATCGCAATCGGGCAAAGTTTGGGCTATCTTTGCCGTGGTTTCGCCCATACCGAAACCGATTTCCAGTATTTTCTTGCTCGCCTGACGATCGAATTTTTCATTCAAATTAATCATGCCTGGCGCATAGTCTATGGCAAATTTAGGTCGCCCCACTTCCAAGGCTTGGGCTTGCGCTTTGGTGACGCGGCCTTGCCTTAAAACAAAACTGCGTATCGGTCGCATTTTTAAATCTGCCGCACTATTGGCGGTGGGGTGAGGTAATTTAGTCATAGCCGGCATTATAACAATTTGATTGGTGCAGGCCTTATAAAGTGTGCGATTTATCACCCTGACTAAACCCAATGAGGGCGGTATCCAGGTTTTTAGTCAAGGCCATGACTTTAAAGATATCGCCCATTTCTGCGGGCGAGAGTAATTTCTGAGCCGCGGCGGCAAGTGGGGCATAACGACTCACGTCGTCAGGCGATACTTGCGCCATAAGCTCGAGCATGCCGGCATTCATCAAAAATTGGGCTTGACTGCAAAAGCCGGCTAAACTGAGGCCATGATTAACGCCGGCATAGGCAACACTGCTAAAGTCGACATGAGCAGTGATGTCTTGCAAACCGATGTTCACTAAAGGATCAGGGTGCGCATGATGCTGATAATGGCACATCAATGTGCCTTGATTGCGTTGCGGGTGGTAATACTCACGGGCCGAAAAGCCATAATCAATCAAGATAATCGCGCCTCGCTGCAAGCTTAGTGCCAAGCTGCTGACCAAGGCCGTGGCCGCGGGGCTAAATTCGCTGAGGTAACCACTGGGTAAATTCTGTTGCTCCGCCAAGCCAAGCAAATGCTTGTCTGCTAGGGCTCTATCCTGCCAAACAAAACCATCCTGCCAAGCCACACCACGCTCAAGCAAACCCTGTTCGGTCGAATGGAGCAAATGCACCGGCACCGCATCCAACACTTCGTTAGCCAAGATCACGCCCTCGAATGCTGCTGGCAAAGCATGCAACCATTGCACGCGCTGCAACAAGGCAGGGGGCAAGGAGGCCTGCAAGGTTTCCAACTGCACTTGACGTAAGTGGTCACTGACTTCCAATATAAGATACTGCTGCGGCAAGCAGTCTAGGTCAGCCAAAGCCAACAAGAGGTCGGCCGCCAATTTACCGGTACCGGCGCCCAACTCCAATACGTCGCCACGCATCGCTTGAAAAATTTGCGCCACTTGCTGGGCGATGGTGCGCCCAAATAAGCTGGTCATTTCTGGTGCAGTGACAAAATCGCCACCGTCTTTTTGCATTTGGCTGAACTTTTGCCGGCCGGCAGAGTAATAGCCTAGGCCGGGAGCATAAAGCGCTAACTGCATGAAGCTTGAAAAATCCAGCCACCCTCCTGCTAGCGCGATGCGCTCCTGGATGAGCAAGCTCAGTTGCTCGCTGTGTTTTTGGGCAGTGGCCGATGGCTCGGATAACGTAGTCATAGACTTCGATTATAATAGCTAACTATCAAGATGGGATTAAAGCGTGGAAACTGATCTGACAAATAAAGTGGTACTGATTACCGGCGGCGCCAAACGCGTAGGTGCAGCTATTTCTCGGCTGTTGCATGCGTCAGGCGCCAACCTGATGATCCATTACAAAAGCTCTCTTAATGAAGCGCGTGCATTGCAGGCCGAGCTCAATCTGCAGCGCGCTAATTCGGTGGCGATCGTGCAAGGCGATTTATTAACCATCCCCAGCTTACCCAATTTGGTTCATGAAACAGTTAAGCATTTTGGTCGCTTGGACGCACTGATTAATAACGCCTCTACATACTACGCCAGCGAAATAGGCGACATAGATGAAGCAAAATGGCTAGACCTCATGGGCAGCAACTTGAAAGCGCCTTTGTTCTTATCGCAAGCCGCTGCGGCAGAATTACGCAAAAACCACGGCTGCATCGTCAACATTACCGATATGCACGTTGAACGCCCAAAAAAGGGCTACATCGTATACAGCGTGGCCAAGGCCGGCTTGGTAACCTTAACCAAATCTTTGGCCCACGAATTAAGCCCCGAAGTGCGGGTCAACGCGGTCGCACCTGGGCCGGTGCAATGGCCAGAAAACAACCCGCAATTCGATGAAGTTTACCGCCAGCGGGTAATTAACCAAACCTTACTCAAACGCGTAGGCGAAGCGGAAGACGTTGCCAAAGCCGTTAAATTTTTGATTGCCGACGCGCCGTTTATTACCGGTCACGTGCTGGCTGTCGACGGTGGCCGTTCTTTAAATCTATAGCCCTAGGCATCCTAAAGTCCTGTCCATTGCCCCTCACCCCTTAGCCTAAAACCATGATTAAACACCTGCCTGCCGAGTACTCGAATAATTTTATTAAGCTACGCAATAGCTTAATCAGCGCTACCGGCAAAGCCATAGGCGATTACAACATGATAGAAGACGGCGACACGGTGCTGGTGTGCATGAGCGGTGGCAAGGACTCGCATGCCATGTTAATGCTATTGCTGGCATTACAAGAGCGCGCGCCCATCGATTTCAAACTCATCGCCATGAACTTGGATCAAAAGCAACCAGGCTTTCCGGCCGATGTATTGCCTGCCTATTTTGAAAAACTGGGCGTGGATTACCGCATCGTCAATGCCGACACCTACTCCATCGTTAAAGAGAAAATACCCGAGGGCAAAACCACCTGTTCTTTGTGTTCAAGGCTACGTCGAGGGGTCATTTACACCACCGCAAAAGAATTGGGCGCCAATAAAATTGCCCTTGGTCACCACCGTGACGACATCGTGGAAACCTTATTTCTTAACCTATTTTTTGGCGCGAAAATGAAAGCCATGCCGCCCAAACTCGCCACCAACGACAAACAAAATGTCGTGATACGCCCCTTGGCCTATTGCAGTGAAAAAGACATTGCCAGCTACGCTAGGCAAATGGCTTTTCCCATCATCCCTTGCGATTTATGCGGCAGCCAGGAAAATTTACAAAGGCAAAAAGTCAAAGACATGCTGCAGGACTGGGAGCGCGAGCAGCCAGGACGCATCAATAACATCTTCCGTGCCATTGGCAATGTCGAGCCCTCGCATTTGGCAGACTTCAATTTATACGACTTTAAATCCCTGAGCCAAGCAAAAGTGGACGACGACGACCCATTGTTTGGTGACATCGCCCAAGCCGACAATGCCTTAAATATAGCCAACAGCAGCGACACACGCATCGAGTTTGTGCGTAAATAAAATATTGGCTTATCCCCATTTACCTTGTTATCATCTAGCTAATTCTCTTAAACGTAGCCCCTTCCCTAGGCATTCATGTCCAAACTGTTAATTGTTGAATCCCCTTCTAAAGCCAAAACCCTGAAAAAATACCTAGGTGGCGACTTTGAGGTGTTGGCCTCGTATGGGCACGTTCGTGACCTCATTCCAAAAAATGGCGCGGTCGATACCAACAACGATTTCGCCATGAAGTACGACATCATAGAGCGCAATAGCAAGCACGTAGACGCCATTGCCAAAGCGGTCAAAAATGCCGAGAGCATCTACCTTGCAACCGATCCGGATCGTGAAGGCGAAGCCATTTCATGGCATATTGCGGAAATTTTAAAAGCCAAAAATTTACTGAAAAATAAAATCATGAAACGCGTGGTCTTTCATGAAATTACCAAAAATGCCGTGGAGCATGCCATCGCCCAACCACGCGACATCTCCATGGACATGGTCAATGCGCAGCAAGCGCGTCGTGCATTGGACTACTTGGTCGGCTTTAATTTATCACCCTTACTTTGGAAGAAAATCCGCCGTGGCCTGTCTGCTGGTCGGGTGCAAAGCCCGGCTTTACGCTTAATTGTCGAGCGCGAATTGGAGATTGAAGCCTTTAAATCCCAAGAGTATTGGTCTGTTCATTTGGATGCACTAAAACACAGCCACGGCTTCAGCGCTAAATTAATCCAATTAAACAATCAAAAAATAGAGCAGTTTTCGCTCATTAATCACGATCAACAAGCCGACGTGGTAGGCAAATTGCTGCTAGCCAGCGCAGGTAAAACCACCGTTTCACGCGTGGAAAAGAAACAACGCAGTCGCAGCCCGGCCGCCCCATTTACCACCTCGACCTTGCAACAAGAGGCGGTGCGTAAATTAAGCTTTACCACCTCGCGCGCCATGCGTATCGCTCAGCAACTGTATGAAGGCGTAGACGTGGGCAGCGGTACCGTTGGTTTGATTACCTATATGCGTACCGACTCCTTCAATATGTCGGCTGAAGCCATCATGCAAATTCGCGATTACGTGAAAAAGCATTTTGAGCCAGACTACCTACCAAAGACCGCCGTCGCCTACAAAACAAAATCCAAAAGCGCTCAAGAAGCCCATGAAGCCATCCGCCCTACCGACATCAATCGCACGCCGGCTAAAGTTAGGCAATACCTAAACGACGAGCAATTTAAACTCTACGAGATGATCTGGAAACGGGCCGTCGCTTGCCAAATGGCGGCAGCAAAATTTGATGCCGTGAGCGTGGACTTAAGCGTAGGCAGCGACGCCAATCTGTTTAGGGCATCCGGACAAACCTTGGTATTCCCAGGCTTCATCGCCGTTTACATGGAAGGCACGGACGACGAGGAAGAGGAAGGCGAAAGCAAATTACCGCACCTGGAAACCGGTGAAGTGTTAACGGTAGAAAAAATATACGGTGATCAGCATTTTACCGAACCGCCGCCACGCTACGGCGAGGCCAGCTTGGTTAAAATACTAGAAGAATATGGCATAGGCCGTCCGTCTACTTACGCCAGCATCATCAGCACCTTGCAAGACCGCGAATACGTGTTGCTGGACAAAAAACGCTTCACCCCTACCGACGTCGGCCGGGTAGTGAACAAATTTTTAACCGAACACTTCACCAAATACGTCGATTACGACTTCACCGCCAACCTGGAAAATGCCTTGGACAGCGTAGCCGAAGGCCAGCGTGAGTGGATTCCACTGATGGATGAATTTTGGCAAGGTTTTAACCAACAATTACTCAGCAAGGCCGATGTCGACAGGCCAGGTAATGAGCTGATAGACGAAGCCTGCCCAAAATGCGGCAAGCCTTTGCAAAAACAACTGAGCCGTTATGGCACCTTTATCGGCTGCACCGGTTACAACGACGAGCCAAAATGCGACTACAAACGCAGCTTAAACGGCGCCGCGCAAGGTGCCAGCGAGCCGGTGTTAATAGGTTTAGATCAAGCCACGGGCAAAGAAATGTTGCTCATGAATGGCCCGTATGGTCCTTATTTGCAGCTGGGTTTGGCGGAAGAAGGGGACAAGAAAAAACCCAAACGCGTCAGCGTGCCCAAGGAAATTTCTTTAGCCGACATGACAGCAGAAACTGCCAGCATGGTGCTGTCCTTACCCAGGGATTTAGGTCTGCATCCCGTCACCCATAAAAAAATCGTGGCCAATATAGGTCGTTTTGGTCCTTATATCAATCACGATGCCAAGTTTAAATCCATCCCAAAAACCGACAGCGTGTTCACCATTGATTTAGACGCGGCCGTGGCATTATTAGCCGCTGCTCACACCGGGCCAGCGCCACTATGTTCCCTGGGCAATCACCCCAGCGAAGACGGTCAAATTGAGATCTTTGCTGGCCGTTACGGCCCGTATGTGCAACACGGCAAGCTGCGCGCTACCCTTCCAAAAAGCATAGAGCCGGAATCACTGACCCTAGAAGAGGCCTTGGAATTACTCATGGCTAAGGCCGCAAAAGGTGAGCCGGCGAGAAAACCAGCTGCTAGGAAATCGCCCGCCAAGAAAGCGCCCGCGAAAAAACCCGTTGCTAAAAAAGCGACGGTAAAAAAAGCCAGCAGCGCTAAGCCTGCGGCTAAAAAAACCCCTGCCAAACCAGCCACTAGCAAGAAAGCCAGCGTAAAAAAGCCAGCCAGCACGTAATGGCCAGGCATAAAAAAAGCGGCTTATATTAGCCGCTTTTTTTGCATTTCGTTCGGTTAGCCGTTGACGCCATGACCTAATGAGGCCATTTCATTGTGCTCTATCCATTTACGAATGCGATTGGCATCGCCGATACGGGACATTTTACCCACGGAATTTAACAAGACGATAATCATGGGCTGGCCAGAAATCTCCGCCTGCATCACCAAGCAACGGCCTGCCTCATTGATAAAACCGGTCTTGGACAAGCCTATCACCCAATCACCACGCCTAACCAAGGCATTGGTATTAACAAAGTTATTGGCGCCACCGTGCAAGGTGATCTCTTGCGAAGCCGCCGTGCTCACTTGGCGTATTTCAGGGTAGTGGTAAGCGGCGTTGACCATCTTAGCCAAATCCTCAGCAGTCGATACGTTAGCGCTATCCAAACCGGTGGCATCATAGAAATGCGTGGCGTTCATGCCCAATGAAGCCGCCTTGCGATTCATCGCGCTTAAAAAAGCCTGCATGCCACCTGGGTAATTCCTGCCCAATGCAGAAGCTGCACGGTTTTCAGACGACATCAAGGCCAGTTGCAACAATTCTGCGCGCGTGAGTTCCGTGCCTACCGACAACCTTGAGTGCGTGCCTTTGAGGTAATCCACATCTTGATTGCTGATGGCCAATACTTCGTCCATGGGCAAATGCGCATCCAACATGACCATGGCGGTCATTAATTTAGTCACGGAAGCGATAGGGGTGGGTTGATTGGTGTTTTTTTCGAACAGCTTTTCGCCGGTTAACTGGTTAATCACCAGCACTTTGGATGACGCCAATTGCAGTGGTCCACTGCCATCGTAGGCTTTAGCGTAGACATGCTTGTGTTTACGGCTAGCTACCCTGTGGTGACGGCTTTTAGATGAAACTTTATGTTTTTTACTGATATGGGCTTTGTGTTTGTGCGACTTTTTACCTTCCGCATACACCGACATAGGCGCAAAACTAAGCATGATTGCTATGTAGAATAGTATAAATTTACGCATATAAAAGCCCATTTGTTTGTTGTCCATCATGCAGTTACAGACGAATACTATATAAAAACTTTAGCTTTGTCATCAATATATTTTACTATTTAGCCATTTAAATTCTAAAAATTTAAATGCGAATAATTGGATTAAGGCTAAAATAATCCTTCACTTTATACGCAGCCAAATTAACGCCCATGCAAACCCCTGATTCTTTGTTTTACAGCGCCGAACATTTATGGACCAAAGCCACTTCAGACGGCTTTTGGGAAGCCGGCATCACCGATTACGCGCAGGATTTATTAGGTGACATTGTTTTTATCCAAGCCCCGGCAGTGGGCAGTAAATTGACAGCCCATCAGGCTTGCGGCCTAGTGGAATCAGTCAAGACCGGGTCGGATTTGCATGCTTTGCTGGACGGCACGGTGACGGAGGTTAACCAAGCCTTGAGCAACAGCCCAGAATTAATTAACGACAAACCTTACCAGGCCTGGATATTTAAATACCAATTGGCTGAGGGTCAGGACACCAGCAACTTAATGAACGCGGCGGCTTACCAAGCGCTAATAGCCAGCCTATAAGAAATGCGCGCTAGGCGCGCATGTCGGTGGATTTGATGTCGTAGCCTCGGTCGCGGTAAAAACGAAATTTCAAGCGCGCGGCAGCTTTATCCTCGTCACTCGAGCCAACCAACTCCACCAAATAACGAAATCGGCTGAAAAAGGGCGGATGCTGGTCATGCAAATTAATCAGCACGTCGTCTTTGCTTAGGCCTTCAGGCTCATGGCTAACCGAAATAGGCGACTGCGGCATCCGTGCGGTGTGATCGCTGCTGGCTAAGAAGCTAGTGGCGGAGTGCTGCCAAAGTGCCGCTTGCACGGCCTCGTTCATCGCCACATCCGGGGTAAACACCATTAGTTCGCGGCCTTTTGCCAGTGCTTTTTCACACAGCTCGCTGGTTTTAGCCAGCTTATTGTCCACGTTAAAAAAGAATTCCACCCGGGTCATGGTTTAAGGCTTAAGCTTTGCTTGCTCGCTGCACCAAAAATTCGGTAAGCAGCGGCACAGGGCGACCGGTACCGCCTTTTTCTTTGCCGGACTTCCATGCCGTTCCAGCCACATCCAAATGCGCCCAATCGTATTTTTTTGCAAAACGCGCTAAAAAGCATGCCGCCGTGATACTGCCGGCCGCGCGGCCGCCTATGTTGGCCATGTCGGCAAAATTGCTGTCCAATAAAGACTGGTAATCATCCCACATCGGCATGTGCCAAGCCCTATCCAAGGCTACCTCACCGGCTTGCAAGAGCTCTGCCGCCAAGGCATCGTTATTGCTAAATAAACCGCTGGCATGGTGGCCCAAGGCAATCACACAAGCGCCGGTTAAGGTGGCCACATCGATCACGGCACTGGGTTCAAAACGCTCTACGTAGGTCAGTGCGTCACACAAGATCAAACGCCCTTCTGCATCGGTGTTCAACACCTCTATGGTCAAGCCCGACATGCTGGTTAACACGTCGCCCGGCCTGGTTGCACGGCCATCCGGCATGTTCTCGCAAGTGGGGATGACGCCTATGACGTTCAAAGGCAAATTCATTGCTGCGATGGCTTTAAAGGTTCCAATAACGCTGGCCGCGCCGCACATATCGTATTTCATTTCGTCCATGTCGCTACCCGGTTTTAATGAAATACCACCGGTATCAAAGGTAATGCCCTTGCCCACCAACACCACCGGCTTTTGCTCTTTTTTGCCTTTGAGGTGCTGCATGATAATGAATTTTGGTGGCTCTTCACTGCCTTGTGCCACGCCTAAAAACGAGCCCATACCCAGTTTTTTTATGGCATCGCGCTCCAACACCTCGACTTTGAACTGGTGGGTTTTGCCTAAGGCCAACGCTTGCTCAGCCAAGTAGCTTGGGGTGCAGACATTGGGTGGTAAATTACCAAGATCCTTAGCCAAACTTACCCCGGCAGCCAAAGCCTGGCCGTTGGCCAACCCGGTTTCAGCGGCAGACACATCGCTTGCGCTCACGTTTATGGTCAACTTAGCGATGCCTTTTTTCGGGCTGGCTTTTTCATCTTTTCTTTTCATGGCGGCAAATTTATAACTGGCATCCAAGGCTGCCTCGCTTAAATACGCCACTTTACGTTGGGCACATAAGGCTTTAACCGGCAATTGCGCCAAGCAGGTGGTGGCATCCAAGGCCCCACTTTTTTCCAAGGCCTTGATGGACGCCCTGACCGCTTTGGCGTATTGCTTTTCGGCAAAATCCGCCTCCTTGCCTAAGCCCACCAAAAGCAAGCGATTGCTTGCCAAACCAGGCACGTGGTGCAACATCAAGGTCGCTTCCAATTTGCCATCCATGTCACCACCGGCAAGCACTTTGCTAATCATGCCGTTGCTAGCACGGTCTATTTCTTGCGCTGCCTCAGACAGCACACTCGCTTCGTATACACCCACGACCAGACAATCACTTTGTGTTGCTGCCGCATTAACGTTTTTTATGCTAAATTCCATGTTGCCAACCTTATTAAAATGTTTAGTGAATTATCGCGGTTTTTAGACGCAATTCCTACTTGAAAATCGACCGCCCAAGCAATTCATCATAACGGCCACTCACCTATGCTCTTTAAGCGCTCACTTATTAAAGAATTAATCGCTACCGCCAGCATCGTTTTGCTGGTTTTGGTTGGCGTGGTGATAGCGCAACGCGCCGGCTACCTAATCCAATTGGCCGCCAAAGGCATATTGCCAAACGACGCCATCAGCACCGTATTAGGCTTTAACCTCATTCGCTTTCTACCCATGCTGCTTTCTTTAAGTTTGTTTTTAGCCGTCTTGCTTACCTTGACGCGCTGTTACAGAGACTCGGAAATGGTCATTTGGTTTAGTTCAGGGTTAAGCATTACACAATGGGTCAAGCCGATACTGGCATTTAGCCTGCCCTTCTTCTTAATCATTGGCTTGCTAAGCTTATTTGTCACCCCGTGGGCCATAAACAAAGTCGAACAGTACCGCTCCCAATTAAAGACCCGTGATGAATTAAGCACCATCAGCCCCGGTGTGTTTAAGGAGTCCAGTCATGCCGATCGGGTATTTTTTGCCGAAAGCTTTGATGACCTTGGCAAGGTAGTAAAAAATGTCTTTGTGCAAACCAAGCAAAACGACAAGATCAGCCTCATTGTTGCTACGCAAGGCCATCGCTTTATCGAAACAAATGGCGACAACTATTTAATCATGCAAAATGGCCGGCGTTACTACGGCAAACCCGGTAGCGCTGAATTTTCCACCACTGAGTTTGAGCAATACGCAATACGCGTGGATGCTGAACTGGTGCAAGTGGCCGAGCCCACTGTCCCTTCGCTACCCAGTTTAGCCCTAATCAAAACCCACAAGCCAGCCTACGCGGCTGAATTGCAATGGCGCTTGGCCATGCCTCTTTCAGCGTTGATTCTGGCTTTATTGGCCATCCCCTTAAGCGCCATTGACCCTCGCGCCGGTCGTTCGGCCAACTTCGCGCTGGCCTTAATCGTTTTCATCCTCTACAACAACATGCTGGGCATTCTGCAAGCTTGGGTCAGCCAAGGCAAAATCAACCCTCTCGTGGGCTTATGGCCAGTGCATGGGCTGTTTTTATGCCTAGCGGTCTACATGCTATACCGACGTAACCAACAGCTCCCCATCCTGCCCGGCTTGCCATTCGGCAAAACTGTGACCGCCTAAAGCATGCCGATATTTCATAAATACTTGTACAAAGAGATCACCGTCCACGTGCTACTGGTGATGCTGGCCTTGATGGCGATGTTTTCATTTTTTGATTTAATTCAAGAACTCGACAGTTTAGGCAAAGGCCATTACGGCCTGGCGAACATCCTGCTGTTTGTGCTGTTAAGCGTGCCTGGCCATGTCTACGACGTGGTGCCGGTAGCGGTATTGGTAGGGTGCATGATGAGTTTGAGTCAACTTGCCCGCCACGCTGAATTGCTGGTGTTACGCGTCAGCGGTTTATCGGTGTTTAAGCTGGGGCTGATACTGGTGCAGGTAGGCCTGCTGTTCACCTTGTTGACTTTTTCAGTGGGCGAATTGCTCACCCCTATCAGCGAAAAAATGGCGCAACGCTTGCGTATACAAGCCAGCCACGCCGTGGTTGCACAAGAATTTAGATCGGGTTTGTGGGTAAAAGACGACCGCCAATTTATCAACGTCGAAGAAGTGATGGCCGACACCACCCTAGTCAACGTGCACATTTACGAATTTGATCAACAAGCCCGATTAATAAGAATGCGTGACGCCAAATCGGCCGACTACCAACAAGACCACTGGCGCTTAAAAGACGTCACGGAAACAGAATTCAAGCTAGAGCAGAATACTGTGACGCAACTGGCAGAAGCCAAATGGCATTCAATGATACGGCCAGCTTTGCTCAATGTCTTATTGGTCATGCCGGAAAAAATGTCGGCATGGAATCTATCCGCCTACATCGATCATTTAAACAACAATAAGCAAAAAAGCAACCGCTACCAAGTCGCGCTTTGGGCAAAAATGGTTTACCCCTTAGCCTGCCTAGTCATGGTCATTCTTGCCCTACCCTTTGCTTTACTGCCTCAGCGTACAAGCGGAGTCAGCGCCCAAGCCCTAATCGGCCTCATGCTAGGCGTGGCGTATCAAATTTTAAATCGGGTTTTCGCGCATTTAGGCTTACTTAATGACTGGCCGCCGTTATTGAGCGCCGTCCTGCCTACCTTATTGTTCTTGCTAGCTGGGCTGATTATGTTGCAGCTCGTGGCACGAAGGTAATGCGGTTATTGAGCAGTCTGTCGTGCAAAAATAAACCATCGCGATCGAACACAGCCCACACAAAGCCCAAGCCAAAAGCGCCCAAACTCAAGCTGGCCAGGGCATACCTACTTAGAGCCTGAGACCAGTTTAGCAAGTCGATTGGGCCATGGCTCAGTCTTAATTGCCAGGTTTGCATGGCCAAGGTTTGACCGCTTTTACGCCAGCACCAAGCAAAATAGAACCCGATGCCTAGCCATAAAAACAACTGCAAGGCATAGCGCTTAAGCCCATGACTCGCATCACCGAATACGGAAATAAAGCCCAAGGCCAAGGCAAAACTCAAGGCCAACACCACCAAACCATCGTAGACCAGGCAAGCAGCCAGTCTAAGCCAACCCGGTTTAGTCTGTAAATTAGTCAAGATGTGCACTCCTATTGGTTATTTTAGCTAAGCCTAGCGCCGACTGTTTTCCATAAGCCGTGGAATTCGCTACAATCCCTACTCGGTTTTATTGGAGAGGAATCATGGGACGTTTGTTATTTTTAATCTTGCTCATCGCGCTGATCGTGTATTTTGTTAAGCGCTACTTAGGCCAAAAAAACCCAGACGAAAAAACAAGTGCTAATACCGCACCACAACCTGATCCTGTAGCCAGCGAGGACATGGTGCAATGCGCCACTTGCCAAGTGCACATTGCCCGATCCGAAGCTTTTTTAGTGAAACAGCGCTTTTATTGCTGCACCGCGCACGTGCCTAAAAAATAAGCCTCTTGGCGCATGCAGGTCCAGCCTAAACTGGACTCAGGCTTAGCTTAAAACCACAGCCAGATAGCTGATGTACATCAAGCCATTAATCAATAAATGCCAAACCAAGATGCCGCCACGACCGGCCAAATAGCGCAGCCATAGCGCCGCCAGTAAGGTCATGGCTATGCCCAACACCACCTCTACACGCGGCTCCCAAGGCGTCAACATAATACCAATGGCCGGCAACAAGGTGCCTTGAAACACCATGGCACCGGTGATGTTACCAAAAGCCAAAGTGTCTTTACCTTTACGTATCCACAATATGCTGTTCACTTTTTCTGGCAATTCCGTGGCAATAGGGATAATCAACAAGGACAGCAATAAAGCAGAAATGCCAATTAAGTCGGCTGCGGCCTCGACGCCGTGAATGAATCCTTTGGCACCCACGATCAATAAAGCCAAGCCCAAAATTAACTGCAAGGCTATCACCAATGTGTGGTTAGGCAAGCCCAAACGGCATAACATCATAGGGCCGCCTGCTTCGGTAGCATGGCCATCGGCCACCAGTGCTTTGGACGCGTTGAGTGTCATCATCACGTAGACAAAATAGATGGTCACCATGCAAGCGCCTATGCCATAACGCACCACGCTAAGCGTGTGCGGCACGTACATGGCAACGGCAGCAAAACTGAAGGCAATAAGGAAGAAATTAAGGTCACGGATTAAGCCACTGCGCTCCGGTCTTAAATGCCCTTTGCTACCGCGGCGACGCCAAACCGAAATGGCCATCAGCGACAAGGACAAGGTGGCTAACATCAAAGGCGCACCTAAGATGGAGCCCACGCCTATTTCCTCATTGGTCGCGACATTTTGCGTCCCAGCCAACAAGGCCAACAAGGGCACCATGGTCTCAGGCAAAGCCGTGCCGACCGCCGCAAACAAAGAACCGGTGACGCCTTCGGATATGCCCAGCTTTTCACCCAAGTGCTCAAGCGCATTGGTGAAGACCTCCGCCGCTATCAAGATAACGATTAACATTAAAAATAATTCAAAAAATACCATTTGTTTGTTCCCAGGCCTGGATAAATTTAAAGTCCGCACAGTTTATAGGATAAGCGCTCTGCATTCTGAATTTTGCCATGAAAGTTCAGGCAAAAAATGCATTTTTAGCATAAAATTAACCCCCTATGAACCGCCATGCTATTGATAAAAATGGAATTGCGCTTAACGCCCAGTTTATTGCCTCAGCCAATTTTGATGAGCGGCCTAGCCATGAAATCAGTTTAATCGTCCTGCACAACATCAGCTTGCCACCCGGCGAATACGGCGGTGCCGGCATCATCGAATTGTTCACCAATCAACTCGACCCGCAGGCCCATCCCTATTATGCCGGCATACACCAACAGAAGGTGTCGGCGCATTTTTTAATCCGCAGAGACGGTCAGCTCGTGCAATTTGTTTCCTGCCTAAAAAGAGCTTGGCATGCCGGCGTATCGCAATGGCAGCAAAGGGAACGATGCAATGACTTTTCAGTCGGAATCGAGTTGGAAGGCTCGGATTTCGAGGTTTTTACCGAAGCCCAATACGCCAGCTTGCAAATTTTGCTGGCGGCCCTGCAACTAAGCTACCCCATACAAGCTATAGTAGGGCATTCTGATATCGCCCCAGGCCGAAAAACCGACCCAGGCCCTTTTTTTGATTGGCAACGTATAATCACCCCTAAATGATTAAGAAAGCTTTTACACCATGATGCTGCAAACCAAATCCTTGCTATTGATCGCCTTTCTATCCACGGCTTTACTTGGCTGCGGCGCTAAAAAAAGCGAACAAGGCCAAGCCGATGAGAAAAAAAATGGGCCTAAGCCAACATTGATTTCGGTTACCCATGTAAAAAAACAAGCCATAGACATCACCGAACAATCGGTCGGCAGCTTGGAAGGCTTGACCAACCCAACCGTGTCGTCCGAGGTAGCCGCCAAGGTCATCCGCGTCCACGTCAATATTGGTCAAGCGGTCAAACAAGGGCAATTGATCGCCACCCTCGATGCCACGGATTTTTCCTTGCAAATAAAAGAGGCGCAAGCTGAAGTGGCTCGTATTGAAGCGTTACTTAACAACCAAAACAAAATCGTCGAACGCAATCAAGTGTTAGTGGCTAAGAAGTTTATTTCACAAAACGCCCTGGACAACGACAGCTCGCAACAAGCGGCTTTAAATGAACAATGGGCCGGCGCCAAAGCACGGCTAGACAGCATCAAACACAACGGCAACAAAACGCGAGTGTATGCCCCAGCGGCTGGCAGAATAGAACAGAAAATAGCCGTAGAAGGCGAGTTTCTTAGGGTAGGCGATCCCATCGTCTTGATCGTTTCATCGCAATTATTACGCGCCCATTTGCCCTTCCCTGAGCACATAGGCGCGAAATTAAAACCCGGTTTAAAAGTCCGTTTAAGCACCCCAACCAGCTCACAGACTATGGATGCCGTCATCCACGAACTAAAACCCATGATCACCGAAGGTAGCCGCAGCGTCGACGTCATTGCCGATGTGCGCAACGCGCCTGGCTGGCAAGCCGGTGCCAGTGTTGATGGCACGGTGGTATTAGGCACCCAAGCGGATAGCTTAATGGTGCCGGAACAAAGCGTGGTGCTGCGCCCAGCCGGCGAAGTGGTCTACCTGGTGCGGGGCAATAAAGCCTACCAAGCCATCGTCAAAACCGGCGTTCGGCAAAATGGCTTAGTGGAAATCCTACAAGGCCTAAACGAAAACGACGCGGTGGTGGTCGATGGTGCCGGCTTCTTAACCGACCAAGCGCTGATTAAACTGGCTGAACCTAGCGCAGCCAGCCTAAGCAAAAAAGCAAACAACTAACCATGACCCTGCCTGAACTCTCCATCAAGCGCCACGTCCTTGCCTGGATGTTGTCTGCAGTCATCGTGCTGTTCGGCATTATTTCCTATCAAAAAATAGGCGTGGACAGGGTGCCCGCCATCGACTTCCCCATCATCATGATCAACACCACCTTGCGTGGCGCGGATCCGGATGTGGTCGACACCAGCATCACCAGCGTCATCGAATCGGCCATCAACACCACGCCCGGCATTGAGCACATCCAATCGGCCTCCTCGCCTGGCGTGTCCAGTATCAGCATCACCTTTGCCTTGGATAAAGACATCGATGTGGCTTACAACGAAGTGCAGGCGAAAGTAAACCAAGTCATCAAACGCTTGCCGACCGACACCGACCCACCGGTCTTGCAAAAAGTCGACACCAATGCCTCACCGGTCATTTGGCTGGCCTTAAGCGGCGATCGCACTGTGCAACAGCTCAATCTATACGCCAACAATATTTTAAAAAAGAAATTTGAAACCATCGCCGGCGTTGGTGAAGTGACCATAGGCGGTCGCCGTGATCGCGTCATACGCGTCAATGTGTCGCCAGAACGCATGGCCGCTTACAAGTTAACGGCCAACGATTTAATCGCTGCGTTTAACAAAGAACACGTGCAATTACCGGGTGGTTTTTTAGTCAGCAGCCAAGCCGAGCAATTGCTCAAACTCGACTTGGAGTTTCATAGCACGAAAGCCTTAGCGGATTTGGTAGTGAGCAATAAAGAAGGCGTGTCGATACGCCTTAAAGACATCGCCAACGTGGAAGACGGCATCACTGATAACCGCCAAGTGGCTCGCTATAATGGCAAACCAACGGTGGGCATAGGCATGGTGAAAATTGCCAATGCCAACACGGTGGACATCATTAAAGAAGTGGAACGCCGCTTAGAGCAAGACGTACGACCCAACCTGCCGCCTGGTATGCAATTGGAGGTGTCGACCAACGACGGTATATTCATTAATCAGATGGTCGCCTCACTGAAAGAGCATTTGGTAGAAGGCACGCTGTTCGCGGCGCTGATAGTATTAATTTTTATGCGCTCGTTTAGCTCCACCTTGATGATCTGCCTAGAAATACCGGTGTCCTTACTGGGCGCTATCGCCGTTATGTATTTTTCTGGCTACACCTTTAACAGCATGACGCTGCTAGCCTTGCTGCTCTTAATCGGCGTGGTGGTGGACGATGCTATTGTGGTGCGGGAGAGCATCTTACGCCACATGTCCGGTGAAGCCGGCACGATGCTGAGTGCAGCCGACATGAAAAATCCATTGGCAGTGGCGGCTTTCCGAACTAAAACGACCATTTTAGGCAGCAACGAAGTGGTGTTTGCCGTGCTTGCTTCGTCCGCTTCACTGGTGTGTATTTTTGCGCCGGTGATTTTTATGGATGGCATCATAGGCATGTTTTTTAAATCTTTTGCCGTGGTGGTGACCTTTGGCGTGCTGGTCTCGCTATTCGTCTCACTCACCCTGACCCCCATGCTGTGCTCACGCTACCTCAAAGTCGGCGTCAATGAAACGCCTATTTATTTAGCCATAGGCCGCGTCCTCACTGCCCTAGAACAAGCCTACAGAACCCTCTTACATAGCACGCTCAAGCACCGCGGCAGCGTCTTACTCTTCACCTTAGTCTTCGTCGCCGTATCGGGCTATTTATCCCTTAAATACGTGGAAAAAGACTTTGTGCCCGAAGCCGATGAAGGGGGCTTTAGCATCATGGTTAAAACCCCGCTGGGTTCAAGTTTAGCCTACACCGATTCCCGTTTAAAACTGGTGGAAGCCGCCATCGCCAGTCACCCTGAGGAAGTGGCCAGTTACTTTGCCACCATAGGCTCGGGCTCACGCGGTCAAGTCAACCAAGGCAACGTCAACGTGCGTCTGAAAGCCAAAGAGTTGCGTAAAAAAAGCCAACAAACCCTTATTAAAGAGCTAAAAAAAGAATTTAATACCATCCCTGGTGTGCGCGCCATTCCATCGCCGGCATCGATTGCCCGTGGTCAGCGTTCGGAAAAACTGCAGTTCAACATCACCGGCGCCAACTTACAAGAAATAGGCCGCATTGCTCAGGTTTTTCAGCAAACCCTGAGCAGTAATGGCGACATAGGCAAGGTGGACTTGGACGTGCAATTGGATTTACCGCAAGTTAAAGTGGACATAGACCGTGCCCGAGCCGCCGCACTAGGATTAAGTGCCAATGACATTGCCACGGCAGTGTCTTTGTATGCCGGTGGCATCAACGTGGCTAAGTACAACGAAGCCAATGGCGATGGCCAACGGTACGACATACGCCTCAAAGCAGGCGAAGAGGCGCTGCAACAAACCGTGGATTTAAACAAAATCTATTTACGCAGCAGCAGCGGTGAACTGGTCCGTCTGGATGCCGTGGCCAGCTTCAACAAAGAGTTGGGTGCGGCTGTCATCGGTCGCTACGATTTGCAATACGCGGTGAACTTTTACGCCAACCCCAATGTGGCACTGGGCGATGCGGTCAATACCGTCAAAGACACCGCCGCCAAATTAGTACCGGCCGATTACAAACTAAAATTCACCGGCCAAGCCGAGGAATTTGGCAAAACCATGAAGAACATGAAGTTTGTTTTCACCTTGGCTTTCATCTTGCTCTACATGGTATTGGCCAGCCAATTCAATTCTTTTGTGCAGCCCTTTATCATCATGCTGGCCCAACCCTTGGCCATCATAGGCGGTCTGATCGCGCTGCTCATTACCGGCGACACCCTTAACATATACTCCATGATAGGATTGGTCTTGCTGATAGGCTTGGTGGCAAAAAACTCCATTCTGCTGGTGGATTTGACCAATCAATTGGTGGAAAAAGGTGCCAACGTCAATGAGGCGCTGAAGGAGGCATGCCCAGTGCGTTTGCGGCCAGTGCTGATGACCTCACTGACCATCATCTTAGCGCTATTGCCAGCCGCCTTAGGCTTAGGCGCCGGCTCTGAGACCAACAAACCCTTGTCGGTAGCCATCATAGGCGGCATGATCTCCTCTACCCTGCTCACCTTGGTAGTGGTACCAGCGGCCTATTCATTGGTCGCCAGTGGCATGGCTAAATATCACGCCAGGAAAATGCGCTAAACGGGCTTACCGCAAGACTGGGAAAAGTCCGCTCATGCCGTGAGCAATAAATTCCACCGCCATCGCTGCCAGTATCAAGCCCATCAAGCGGGTCACAATATTAATCCCTATTGTGCCCAATTTACCGGCGATGTAACCAGACAGTTGCAACGTTAACCATATCAGCACAGCCACCACCGAAATCGGCAGCAATAAAGACAATTGCTCCCCTAGGTTTGCGCTGTCTTGGGCAGCAATGATCATGCTACTGATCGCACCTGGGCCGGCTAGCAAAGGGATACTAAGCGGTACGATAGCAATCACATCGCGCTCTTCCATGGTTTTTGCTTCTTCTGGGGTTTGCTTAGAATGACTCTGCTTGGCATGCAGCATATTGATGGCAATCAATAGGATTAATATGCCGCCACCTACCTGAAAAGAAGGAATGCTGATGCTAAAAAAATCCAGTATGCCTTCACCAAATAACGCCGAAGCGCCCAGCACCAAAAACACCGTCACGGCCACCACGTTAGCCGTGCGCATTTTTTGTTTTTGCTCCCAACCGTCGGTGGCACTAATAAAAATGGGCACACTGCCTATGGGATTAACAATGGCAAACAGCGCGATACCAATCTTGAATAAATAGGCCCAATCCATTTAATCGCTCCTAAAGCTTGTTAATTGGTTCAGCCAGTTCGCCATGCCATCTAGGCGGCCTGTTTGGCCAGTAATTTTTGCACGACCAAACTGCCCACCATGTCGCCTTCCACATTAACCGTGGTGCGCAAGGTATCAAGCAGGCGGTCTATCGGCAATAAAATGGCGACGGCCTCGGCTGGCAAGCCGACCGATTGCAAGACCATGACCATGGTGACCATGCCGGCACTCGGAATGCCAGGCGCGCCCATGGCAGCGATCATGGCAGTAAAAAACACGATCAGTTGCTGGGCAAAACTCAATTCTATGCCGACTAAATTGGCAATGAATAAAGCCGCCGCCGCCTCGTATAAAGCCGTGCCATCCATGTTGATGGTGGCGCCCAAAGGAATCACAAAACCGGCAATGGCCGGCTTCACCTGCAAGTGGTCGTTGGCGCAACGCAAGGTAACCGGCAAGGTTGCCGAGCTGGAACTGGTGGCAAACGCCGTCATCAAGGCCTCGCGCGAACCACGCCAAAACCACAGCGGGGTTTTACCGGTAAACAGATAGAGGATTAAAGGCAGCACGACGACACCGTGCAATAAAGTGGTGCCGACCACCACCGCCACAAACTTGGCTAAAGTGCCTAGCATGGCTAAATTTTGCATGGCAACCAATTGGATGAGTAAGGCCATGACGCCTATGGGAGCGATACGCATAACCCAGCCTACCACTTGCATGCAAATGGCCAGGCCTTCTTGCAAGAGGGCTAACAGGCCTTTGTAGCGCTCGCCACCCATGACCAGTGCTATGCCCATCATTAAGGCAAAAGTCACCACGGCCAGCACGTTGCCTTCTGACAAAGCAGCAAAGGGGTTAAGGAAAAGACCGTGCAGAAATTGCGCTAAAAATGCCGGCAAGGGCAGTTGCTTGGCTTCAAAGTTTTGCATGGCATGCTCAAACATAGACAGATGCAAGCCTGCCCCAGGTTTAAAGTAATTTCCAGCAAGCAAAGCTAGGGCGATGGCAATCGCCATGCTGCTGATAAAAAATACCAGGGTGCTAACCCAGACCCTGTGCATTTGCTGGTGTTGGCGCAGGTTAGCGATGCCGACCGCGATGGAACAAAACACCAAGGGAATCAAGATCATTTTGAGTAAATCGATGAACAAGGTACCCAGCAAACTGGCCGCATAGACCCCGCCCTGAGACAATGGATGGGACGCACCCAGATCGTGAAAATAAGCCCCTAGCGCCACCCCAAACACAGCGCCTAATAAAATTTGCAGGTTGAGGCTAGGCCATTTCATGTCATGGTCTTAAGCCTTAGCGGCTTTTACTTTAACGGCTTTAGCCGGGGGTTTGACTGGTGCGTTTGCCGTGGCCGTGGCTTTTTTGACAGCACTGGTTTTTTTGACAGCACTGGTTTTTTTGACAGTACTGGGTTTTTTGACGGCAGTGGGTTTTTTAACCGTGCTGGCTTTTTTTGGCGCAGCCGCTTTTTCCACGGCTAGCGCTTCCGCCACCACCGCACTTGGGGCTGCTACTTTTTTCACTGGCGTGTCAGCGGTTTTTTCAAATACAGCGGCAAAGAAGCCATCGGTCTGGTGCAAATGCGGCAGCAGTTTTAAATAAGGGCCGGTGTCCAAGGCAATTTGCTGTTGGCTCAAAATCTCAGCCGCGTTAAGCAAGGTGTAGTCTGGGTGAGCCGCTAAAAAAGCTTGCGCTATCTGCTCGTTTTCGTCGCTTAACAAGCTGCAGGTGGAATAAATTAAACGGCCACCGGCTTTAGTTAACTTGGCCGCACGGGCTAAAATCGCTGCTTGCTTGACGGTTAACTCGGCTAAATCTTGTGGCGTTTGGCGCCATTTTAAATCGGGGTTGCGGCGCAAGGTGCCCAAGCCTGTGCAGGGCGCATCGACCAGCACGCGATCAAACTTTCCGTTTAAGCGTTTTAATTTAGGGTCATTTTCACCGTTGATGCGCTGCGCATTCAGGTTGCTTAAGCCGGAGCGTTTTAAGCGCTGACCTAAACTGTGCAAGCGTTTTTCCGATACATCAAACGCATACAAACGGCCGGTATTGCGCATCAAGGCGCCCATGGCCAACGTCTTGCCGCCGGCACCGGCACAGAAATCCGCCACCATCATGCCGCGCTTGGCTGCCACCAAATGGGCTAGGATTTGACTGCCTTCGTCTTGCACTTCGATTTGGCCATCGGTAAACATCACATGACGGCTAATGTTTAAGCGCAAAGGCATGCGCAACCCTATGGGTGAATACGGGGTGGTGGTGATGTTCGCTTCACCGCTGGTGTTTTCGGCGATAAATTTAGCCAGCACCTCATCGCGCGTGGCTTTGATGGTGTTGACGCGCAAATCTAACGTCGCGCCTTCGTGCATGCTGCGGGCTATGGTCAAGGCCTCAGCCTCACCGTATTGCGCCACCAATTTCTCCCACAACCAATCGCGCACATCGGCCTGCACCGCCAAGGGTAGGTTTTCTGTGGATTTGGCTTTAATGGTGCGCGCCCATTCGATTTGCTGCTCGCTGAGCATGGGCTCCATTTTCTGTATGCTCATGCCTTGTATGCGCAACATCCAAGCCAAGACCAATTTACGCGCGTCGTCGTTATCGGTGTCGTCGGTGGCGGTGACCGCGCTTAAAAAGCGTAAGCGGCGCAATACGCCGTAAACGCTCTCGGCAACAAAGGCGCGTTCTTTGGTGCCCAAATCGCGGTTGTTGCGAAAAAATTCGCTCAGCTTGGCATCCGCCGGGCTATTGAATTCCAGCAGATTGGATAACATTACCGCCGCTTGCCGGATTAAATTTGGGGTCATTTGCTTTTCTTTATAGTGTTAATGCGGCCAGCGAACTGCGCTAGACAGGGTAGGCTTAGAGAACAACCGTAGGGGCTTCGCCGGCTTTTTGCGCACGCACTTGGCCTATGTGAAACACCGCTTCACCGGCCTCCGTTAACAAGTCCATGGCGGCGGCGGCATGCTCTTCGGCCACAATCACGGCCATGCCTATGCCGCAATTAAAGGTTTTGTACATCTCCAAATCCGCCACATTGCCTTGGGCTTGCAGCCACGTGAATAAAGGCGGCATGGGCCAACTGCCTTTTTTAATCTCCGCGGTTAAACCCGCTGGCAGCACACGCGGGATGTTTTCCGTGATGCCGCCACCGGTAATGTGCGCCATGCCTTTTACCGGCAGGGTAGCCAGCAATTGCAGTAGAGGTTTAACGTAAATACGCGTGGGCGCCATCACCACGTCTTTAAATGGGCGGCCGTGAAAATCCGATGCAAAATCGATGCCGGATTTGGCTATCAGCTTGCGTATCAAGGAATAGCCGTTGGAATGGGCGCCACTGGAGGCCAAGCCCAGCACCACGTCGCCGGCTGCTATGGTGCTGCCATTGATGATGTTTTCTTTATCCACGCAGCCCACGGCAAAACCGGCTAAATCGTATTCGCCGGCTGGGTACATGCCTGGCATTTCGGCGGTTTCACCGCCCACTAAAGCGCATCCGGATTGCTCACAACCGGCGGCAATGCCTTTGATCACTTGTGCGGCCGTGCCCACTTCCAATTTGCCGCAGGCAAAGTAGTCTAGGAAAAATAAAGGTTCAGCGCCTTGCACCAAAATATCGTTCACGCTCATGGCGACCAAATCGATGCCCACGGTATCGTGTTTATTCAACTCAAAGGCCAATTTAAGTTTGGTGCCGACGCCATCGGTACCCGATACCAACACCGGATTCTTGTATTTCTTAGGCATCTCGAATAGCGAGCCAAAGCCACCGATACCAGCCAACACTTCAGGGCGCATGGTGCGTTTAGCAAACGGTTTAATTTCTTCAATTAAGGCGTCGCCTGCTTCTATGTCTACACCGGCATCGCGGTAGCTGATTGATGTTGTATTGTTAGAGTGGGTAGTCAAAACGGCTCTCGCTTCGTGATCAATAGGGTTTTTTTAATGCAATTCGGGAGTTAAACAGTAATTTAAGTATAATTTTAACCTATATGACGACTGAACCCAAAAAAACTGCAGTAAAAAACCTAGGCTGCCCACTCTTAACGGCCGCCATCCTGCTGCGCCGTGCCGCTTGCAGTTCTTAGTCAAAACTCGCGTCAGCGCTTAAGTTTTACACCCCCTATTGAAAGCCATGAAGCAACTACTACTCGACATCAAACCGGCCTCGCCACCTAGCCTGCAAAACTTTATGGCTGGCCGTAATGCCGAGGCATTAGCAAGCCTAATGGCTGCAGTCCATCCATCCGGCGCATCCCATTTCATCTACCTATGGGGTGAAGCCGGCAGCGGCAAAAGCCATTTGCTTAAAGCCTGTGCTGCGCAAAATGTCATGGTGGTGGACGACGTGCATTTATTGAGTGCGGATGCGCAAATCGATTTATTTAATCGCTATAACCAGATAAAAGAAAACCACGGCAGTTTGATCACGGCCGGCTTGCACGCCCCCACGCAAATGGGTTTGCGTGATGATTTAGCCACCCGCTTAGCCTGGGGTTTGGTCTACCAATTGCACGCCTTGAACGACGCAGAAAAATCCTTGGCCTTGCAAAATCATGCCATGGAACGCGGCATGCGCTTACCCAGTGAAGTGGTGGATTATTGCCTGCGGTATTTGCGTCGCGATTTATCCACCCTCATGGCCACTTTAGACGCGCTAGATGAGTGGTCACTCACTACCAAGAAACCCATTACCGTTCCTCTATTACGTCAGTTATTGCAATTAAATTTAGCGCTGTAAACTCGCCCTTACAATTAGGTTAGCCCATGATACGCATCACCGAAATTAAATTAGCCCTGGACCACCATCCCGATGAAATTCGGGCGGCCGTCATAAAAAAACTGGGCATCAATGCGGCCGATTTATTGGACTACGCCATTTTTAAACGCGGCGTCGATGCGCGCAAAGCCAATGCGATTTTACTGGCCTATACCTTGGATGTGACGGTGCAAGGTGAAGCAAAAATCCTCGCCAAATTACGTAAAGACCCGCACGTCAAATTGGCGCCAGACACGTCTTACCATTTTGTGGCGCAAGCGCCCGCCAACCTAACAAAACGCCCGGTTATTATTGGCATGGGGCCATCTGGCCTATTTGCCGCGCTGGTATTAGCCCAATCTGGATTTAAGCCTTTGGTATTAGAGCGCGGTAAAGCGGTGCGGGAACGCACCAAAGACACCTTTAATTTTTGGCGTAAAAGCGAATTGAATACCGAATCCAACGTGCAATACGGTGAAGGGGGCGCCGGCACCTTTTCTGACGGCAAGTTATACAGTCAAATTAAGGATCCCAAGCATTACGGTCGTAAAGTGCTGAACGAATTCGTCAAAGCCGGTGCGCCAGAAGAAATTTTATACGTCAGCCACCCGCACATAGGTACCTTCAGGTTGGTCAGCATGGTAGAAAAAATGCGTGAAACCATCATCGCGCTTGGCGGCGAGATTCGCTTTCAAAGTCGCGTTGACGACATAGAACTCAGCAGCAACGAGCAAGGGCAACAGCAAGTGCAAGCCGTCGTGTTGCAAAACGGCGAGCGCATTGCCACCGACCATTTGATTTTAGCGGTTGGCCACAGCGCCCGCGATACCTTTGAGATGCTCTACGAAAGAGGCGTCTTCATCGAAGCCAAACCCTTTAGCGTAGGCTTCCGAATAGAACACCCGCAATCCTTAATCGACAGCGCGCGCCACGGCCCAAATGCCCAACACCCTATCTTGGGTGCAGCCGATTATAAATTGGTGCACCATGCCAGCAACGGCCGCAGCGTCTACAGCTTTTGCATGTGCCCAGGCGGCACGGTAGTGGCCTCGGCCTCGGAAGCCGGTTGCGTGGTCACCAATGGCATGAGCCAATATTCACGCAACGAACGCAATGCTAACGCTGGCATAGTGGTGGGCATCACGCCAGAATTGGATTTCCCCGGCCACCCACTAGCCGGCATCGCCTTTCAACGGCACTGGGAGCACCAGGCTTTTCTATTGGGCGGCAGCACCTACCAAGCACCTGGGCAGTTAATAGGCGATTTCCTAGCCAATCAAGCCTCGACCGAATTTGGTCAAGTCATGCCCTCTTACACCCCCAGCGTGCGCTTAGGAAATTTAGACAAGGCCTTACCGGAATTTGTCATCACTGCCATACGCGAAGCCATCCCGCAATTTGCCAAACAAATTAAAGGCTTTGATCTGGCCGATGGCATTCTAACTGGCGTAGAAACACGCACTTCCTCGCCCATACGCATCAAACGCGATGAGGAAACTTTGCAAAGCATCAACACGCAAGGCTTATACCCC
>JBEDKJ010000070.1:0-12678 GCA_041172285.1 Pseudomonadota bacterium | reverse complement strand
CGCGTGAACGTTAAACACAATAACGGCCAAGCCGGGCTAGGCTCTGCGGTGGTGATAGGGCAAGACCAAGTGGTGACCAATTGCCACGTGGTGCAAGACGCTCACGAGGTGAGCGTAACCGCTAAAGGCGTGGCTTACCCCGCCACGGTGCTTCAACCGGATTGGCACCACGATGTGTGCATTTTAACGGTGCCTAGCCTAGGCTTGCCGGTGGTTAAGATGGGTGCCAGCAAACAATTAAGCTACAACACGCCGGTGTTCACCGTAGGCTACCCAGATAAAACCACGCAAGCGGTTAACACTTACGGTGTGGTAACCGGCATGTATCCCATGGACGGCAGTGTCGTCATACAAGCCACAAGCGCGTTTAAACCTGGCGCCAGCGGTGGCGGCGTGTTTGATGAATCCGGTCTATTGGTTGGTCTCATCACCTTAAAAAGCCGCGGTCAACAAGCCAGCTATTACTACATGCCGGTGGAGTGGGTGCAGGCTGCGTTGCAAAAATCGCCTGTGGCATTGGGGGCGCAAAATGCATCGCCTTTTTGGGCAACAAAAGAATCGCAACGGCCTTTTTTTATGCAAGTGCTGCAACCTTACCAAGCTAAAGATTGGCCCAGGTTGATGGGTGTAGCCAAATCTTGGGTTGGCAGCCAACCCGATGCAGCTGAATCGTGGGCGTACTTGGCGATCGCCGAATTGGAATCAAATGCGTTTGCTGATGCCAAGGTGCATGCACTGAAAGCCTTGGCTTTGAATGCGGAGCAGCCTGTGGCCAAAGCTTGCTTAGCTAAACTTAAGTCCGCTATGCCGAACTTGCAGTTGGCTCTTTATCCATAAAGCCCCAGTTGCCCTTATTCACCCGGCTTAGCTTTATTGGGGGCTTGATTGGGTGCTTGAATGGGGGACGGATGGATGGCGGGTTTTATTGCCGGGTTCAATGATTTTAAGTGCCGGTATAACAGACGCGTTTCCAGTAAATTCCAAACCCTTAGCATGGCTTCTATGGTGTCAAACGGTTTGGTTAAAAAGTCCTTGGCACCCAAGGCCAAGGCCTTTCTTTTTGCTCCTATGGTGGCGTCTGCGGTTACCACCAACACCGGCAAATAACTGTCACTGGGGATGTGCCGCGACAGCATTTCCAAAACGGCGTAACCGTCTAGCTCAGGCATCATTAAATCCAGTAAGACCAAATCCGGCTCAAATGCCTTAAACAAGTCCAAGGCGCGGGTGGAATCGGCGGTGCTGATAATTTGATGGAAGCCTTCTCGTGCAAGCAAGTCCTCCAGTAATTTTAGGTTGGCCTCGGCATCGTCAATGATGAGTATCTTGGCATTAAGAATGTCGGCTTCGGTCATGTGGCTTCCTGTTTGGCGATGAGGGCTCTAATCTGTTTGTTAAAGACGGCGACGTCCAAGGGTTTGGTCATGTAATGCGCAATGCCCATGGCCTCAAGGCGCGCTATTGTGTCAGGTAAGGCATCGGCGCTTAACACCATGATGGGGATGCGCTTGAGTTGTGGGTTAGTTTGCATGTGGGCCACCAAGCTTTCTCCAGAACCGTCGGGTAGGTTAAGATCAAGTAACAGCAAGGCTGGGGTCACCTCTTTCAAATAGCGTTTGGCCTCTTTGATGGAAGCCACGCAATGAATTCTTAAATCACGGTGGCGCAAGACGATGGCTTCCACCAAGGCACGGTTGCTCATGTTGTCTTCCACATACAACACGCTGTATTTATCCGATAGGCTTATTTGCTCGCCGTCGTGTCCGACGCCGACCGCGCTAGGAATCGGTTGTTCGGCTTCGCAGCGCGGCAGAGTCAAGCAAAAGGCGCTCTTTCCCTCAGTAAGATGGAGGTCGCCATGCATGGCTTGCATGATTTGTTTGGATAAGGCCAAGCCCAATCCCGTGCCTTCTTCCTTGGTGTTTTCTGCGCCCAAACGGTCAAACGGGGTGAACACCCGGTCTCTTAAGTGCTTAGGGATGCCTGCCCCTTGGTCTTGGACTTCTATGAGGATGGCAGCCCCGTCGCTACGGGCATTTAATTGCACAATAGCGTTGGCTGGGCCGTATTTCAATGCGTTAGACAGCAGGTTTAAAACAACCTGCAATAGTTTTTGCCGATTGGCCATGGCCCAAAGGCCGGCCTCGGCTTGGCAGCGTATCTCGATATCGCGTATTTTTCCGATAGGCCGGATGTAGTGGGCCGCTTCCTCTAGCAGGTTCTTGATAGGCGTGGGCCCCAATTCCATGGATAACTCGCCGGAATCAATGCGGGCGATTTGCAATACCTCGTCTATCAATTTTAGTAAATGCTGGCCCGCGCCTTTAATCAGCAACACGCTGTTGTGCTGTTTGCCCGGGGGCAAATCTTCTTCCAATAACTGGGCAAAGCCTAAAATAGCGTTCAACGGTGTTCTGAGCTCGTGGCTGGTTCGAGATAAGAACATGCTTTTAGAGGCGCTGGCTTCTTCGGCTTCCTTTCTTGCTTGAATGGCGTCGCTGATGTTTTTTGCTAGCAAAGTTGAGGCTTGGTCTAGTTCTTCAGACAGTTGCCCCATTTCATCGCGGCTGCTGGACGGCAAATCCAAGGCTTCGCCGCGGGCCAAATGACCAGCACTGTCGCGCAACAGTCTCACGCGATTGACGATGGTTCGGGAAAACACCCAAACCGCGATTAAGGAGCCGATGATGCCGGCTAAGGTGGCAATCAAGGTGACCGTGATATTTTGTTGGCGCTGCAAAAAAATCTCTTGTTGGTCTTGTTCAACCAATAAGGCCTCTTGCGCATTCAGTGTTTCAATTTCTTTTCTTAATCGATCCAGTGTCGCCACTTGCGACTTAAATTTAGCTATAAGCTCTGCCGATGCGATGTCGGTATCGTGGTTGGCTAAGGCTTGTAAATCGGCGAGATTTTTTTCAACTAAGGGCGCGATGGTAGACAAGCGCTGTTTTTGCTGCTCGCTTTCAAGCCGTTTTTCCAAGCTGGTCAATAGGGTAGGCAACCTTTTTTCCGCATCAAAAAATATGCTTAAAAACTGCTTGTCACCGGTCAATAAGTAATCGCGCACACCGGTAGAGGCTTCTAACAATTGGCTGTGCACCGATTGAATGTCGCGTTGATTTTGCAGGGCATGCTTGAGTTGGTTTTCCAGTTTTGTGGATTGCAGCTCTCGACTGTAAAGGGAGCCAAGTGAGGCCAGTAAGATGGCCAGCGGCAGGGCGATCACAAACACGCCCTTGAAGCCCAATGGTAAATCCTGCCAAGCTTGGGCAATGCGGCTCATTAATCCGTAGCGTTGTGTTGTTAAGGTCTGCTTGTTTGTCATGGCGAGGAGGCTGGTTTTTATAAGGCTAGCTTATTAGGATTTGTAACCCAATTCAATGGCTTTGACCGCGGCTTTGGTCCGGTCTTTGACACCCAGTTTATTTAACACCCGCTCCACGTGTATCTTGGCGGTGCCAGAAGCAATACCAAGTTTAGCAGCCAATTCATTATTGCTCAGGCCGGCTGGCAATAAGGCCAATATTTCTCGCTCTCTGGGGGTTAAGGTGGCCAGCACCGACAAATCTGCCTCACTGCGAACGGGAGCATGATGTTGCGCTATGGCCAGGCCTAGCAACCCGGCACAGGTTTGCAAGGCATCCATTTCAGAGGGGTTGAGCAAGAGTTTTTTACCGGAAAATGCCATGATGCCCTGGCCATGATGGCCTAGGGCGATGGGGACTATGCAATCGTGTTGGTCGCTTTCGCCGTGCGTCCACAGCGAGGTTTTTTTATTTTCATGAAGGGCAAATTGCACCGGGTTTTTAAGCGCCATGGCCAAACTGCCCATCATCGGGATGCGCGATCCGACCGGCATAGTGAGGCCGATTTGGCAGTGCACCAATAATTTACCGGATTGCTCGATGGCCAACAGGGCATGCTGTGCAGAGAGAAGGCCGGACAAGCCTTGCAATAGATTTAGCGCGGCATGACTTTGCCAGCCATCGCTAAACAATTGTTGACCAAACTGCAAGTAAATACGCAAGTGCGCATCGTTTGCCTGCGAATGCTTGAGACTGTCTCGCAAGGCGCGGGCGCTGGCAGGTGAATTTAATGGGTTAATTGACAGATTTTGCATATGCCATTCAGTATACACCGTTATACCTATATTGGTGGATTTTTCCTTGCCAGAAGCTGTTCATAATGCGTCCATCAACAAAGCAACACGTAAACACAAACAACTAATTTAACAAGGAGAAGCAAAATGACAAACATTACCCTAGCTAGCGTATTAACTGCCGTGGCTTTATTAAGCAGCCAAGCCGTATTGGCCAATGAGCAGCCAAAAAGCAATGCCAACATACAAAACCTATCCAAACGCCCTTATGAGCAGTCTGTGACTAACACTGCTCCCAATGCCGATGCACAATGGGAAGGCGCGACTTTAATTAACCAAGAAACCGCCGCGGAAAAAAACAACAAAACCTTGCGCTTGCACATGTTAGGCAAACGCCCATTTGCAGAAAAAGCCACGGACTAAATACCAAGATTGCTTATAAAACTGTCACAAAACATTGCTAATATAAGCATGTATTAGCCAAACAGTAGTTTGTAAGTTAAGTAAACACAATTTAAGCCGGTAAAGCTTAAGCCACCCTAAGAGGGTGCTTTAAGCTTTATCGGCTTTTTTGCCTTATAAATTGGCTAAACCGGCTTTGTTTTTTACCTTGCATCGCAGTTAACGCAATGCCTACCACGTGAGCAATACAACTACATCGAAAGGGAGTAGGACATTACGCCATTTTGCCTTGGCTGAAGTGGTTTCATTTTTCAATAAGGCCAGCATTATGGAAGCCATACAGGCCAACTAAAAGGTGATCATTGATTGCATCAAATGCAAATCGATTGCGTATGATGTTCGCGCATACATTAACGATTAGCGATTGCACGCCAAATTGAAAAACATTATGGTAGAGACCATTAACTTTATCCCACCAAAATTCAAGCTTGCGCATTAATTTTTTAGAGGAAACATAGTGTATAAACACCCCTTAATTGATAGAGAAAAAATGTCTCCTAGAGAAGCGATGACCATCCTTGCTGAAGGCAACCAACGCTTTTTAAATAACTACCAAAGCGACATGGATTTTCAAAGTTTGGTGCACATCACCAAAGAGAAACACCACCCGTTCGCCGCTATTTTAAGTTGCAGCGATTCCCGTGCGCCCACTGAATTGCTGTTCGATCAGGCCTTAGGCGATGTATTCAGTGTGCGCTTGGCCGGTAACATTGCCTCCGACAAAGCCATAGGCAGCTTAGAATTTAGCAGCAAGTATTTGGGCAGCAAATTGATCGTGGTGATGGGACACAGCAGTTGTGGTGCGGTTAAAGCGGCTTGCGACGATTTTAAAGACGGCCACATAGGCGAGATCATCAATTTGATTAAGCCCTCGATTAGGCATGAAAAGACCGTGACCGATCCGGCCAAACGCAATTCCACTAATGCCGATTTTGTTGAGAAAATCAATGTGCTAAACGTGCGGCATCAAATCGACACCATCGTTAGGCTGAGCGACATCGTTGACGACATGCTGGAAAGTAAAAAAATCGGGATTGTCGGTGCCGTGTACGATTTAGCCACGGGCCGTGTGAATTTCTTGGAAGACACCTTTATTGGTTAATGCCGTTATACTTACCAACCCGCTTAGGCGGGTTTTTTCATGGCTAGACTGGGCGCATTATGATTAAAACTACTTCGGCTTTTTTATTGTTTTTGCTGTGTCATCGGATCGGTCTGGCCGAGCCCGCTTACATCGTGCCTTTGCAGGCCGATTGGCAGGTGAGGCCTATCCTAACGGTGGGCGAGTCGGCATTAAATGACTATGCCATGGTCGGTGCGCCGGATGGCCTTGGCGCCTACCCGAATCCAGACGGCAGCCTAAGTGTGTTGATGAATCATGAAATAGGCCGCGATAAAGGCCGCGTTCGTGCGCACGGGCAAAAAGGGGCGTTTGTGTCGCACTGGGTGATTGATGTGGAAAGCTTGCAGGTCGTTCAAGGTGCGGATTTGGTGCAAAGCAAAATAGCGCTGGATGCCACGCTGCCTTTTCATAAACTGTGTTCGGCAGACTTGGCGCCCACGTCGGCTTTTTTTGATGACTATAGCGGCAAGGGTTTTTATGGCCAATTATTTTTAAATGGCGAAGAAGACAAAGGCGGTGGCCGCGCGTTTGCCCATGGCTTAGACGGCATTAGCTATGAGCTAAAGGATTTTGGCCAGTTGGCATGGGAAAATCTGTTGATCCATCCGCATGCCAACCCCAACACCTTGGTCATGGCACTGGATGACATACAGCAAGGTTTGTTGGTGGTTTACCTTGGCCAAAAGGTCACAGATGGCAGCCCTGTTGAGCAGGCCGGCTTAGTCGGTGGGCAGCTTTTCGCCGTGCAAGTGCAGGGCGACCGTTTTAATTTAGTGCCCTTGCCCGATGCGGCCCAGGCTAAGGGCGCCGCATTGCGCGAAGCCGCCATTAAATTAGGCGCAACTGGCTTTGCCAGACCAGAGGACGGGGCGTGGGACACGCGCAATCCGCGTGTATTTTGGTTTAATACAACGGATAAGGTGGGCGGGGATAGCCGTTTGCAAAGGCTGGCGTTCGATGACATCCAACGGCCTTTGGCAGGCGGGCGTATTCAAACCAGCCTGCAGGCCAAGCAAATCGGCGCCGAAATGTTAGACAATTTAACCGTGGACGCAGGCGGAAGGCTGCTCTTGCAAGAAGACCCGGGTGATCACCCTCGTTTAGCGGCAATATGGGCATACGAACCCAGCACCGGCGTGACAAAAAAATTGTTCGAGGCCAACCCCGCTTTGTTTAGCGTTGGCCAAAGTGGCTTCATGACCACAGACGAGGAGCATTCGGGTATTGTAGAAGTGACGGCTTTGTTGCAACAAGCCAGTTGGTTTGACGCTAAGCGTCGCTATTATTTGGGTACCACACAGGCACACGTTGCCCATGCAAAGTCGGACTTAGTGGAACACGGACAGTTGTGGTTAATTTCAGGGCCGCGCGAGTGAGCGAGAGCGAACCAGTTTATGCGACCTAGCTTAAGTAACTTAGCTTAAGTAAACTAGCTTAAGTATCTTAGCGGTGGCCTTCTTTGGCCATGTTGATGCTGTATTTAGGAATTTCCACCACTAAGTCTTCATGGCCCACCCGTGCTTGGCAAGACAAGCGCGAATGCGGCTCCAAGCCCCAGGCTTTATCCAACAAATCGTCTTCTTCATCGCTGGATGGGTTTAGCGTTTTAAAGCCTTCCCGAATAATCACGTGGCAAGTGGTGCAGGCGCAGGCTTGATCGCAAGCGTGGTCTATGTCGATGTGGTTAGCCAGCAACACATCGCAAATGGAGTCACCGCTTTTGGCCTCTATGGCTGCGCCCTCAGGGCAGAGTTCAACGTGGGGCAATATGATAATTTGTGGCATGCTGTTTCCTGTTCACTGGGTCGGTAAAGGTGACCTAGAGTTTAATCTCATCTAAATTCTTGCCGCTTAAAGCGCGGCTGACACTGGCATTCATGCGCGCCGCGGCAAATGCCTCGGTGGCATGGTTTAATTGGTCTACCCCTTGGTTGATGGCCACCGCATCCTCGCCTAGACTCAGCGTTTGCAATTTGGCCATTTCCGCTTGTATCGCCTGCTGCTCGTCTGCCGTGATCAACTCGCCATCGTGCTTCAAGGCCAATTCTACCGCGCTTAGGATGGCACCGGCATTCACCCTTGCCTCAGCTAACATGCGCGCTTTCTTATCGATCTCGGCGCTACCAAATGAGGATTTGAGCATGCTGGTGATGGCTTCTTCGCTTAAACCGTAGGACGGTTTCACTACCACGTGCGCTTCCACGCCGCTGGTTTGTTCGCGCGCCGTTACCGAAAGTAGGCCGTCGGCATCCACTTGAAAAGTTACCCGTATGCGGGCTGCGCCAGCGGCCATGGCCGGTATGCCACGCAGATCAAAGCGCGCAAGCGAACGGCAATCCGCCACCAATTCACGTTCGCCTTGCAGCACCTGGATGCTCATGGCGGTTTGACCGTCTTTGTAGGTGGTGAAATCTTGTGCACGCGCCACCGGCAGCGTGCTGTTGCGAGGAATGATGCGCTCCACCAAACCGCCCATGGTTTCTAAACCAAGTGATAAGGGTGTCACGTCTAGTAACAATAAATCGTGGTCACTGCGGTTGCCGACTAAGGTGTTGGCTTGTATGGCCGCACCCAAGGCGACAACTTTGTCCGGATCAAGGTTGGTCAGTGGGGTTTGCTTAAAGTAGGCTTCAACCGCCAAACGCACTTGCGGCATGCGCGTGGCACCGCCAACTAGCACGACGCCTTTTATGTCCTCCAAGTTTAATTGGGCATCGCGCATGGCTTTGCGTGTTGGGCTTAAGGTTTTTTGCACCAATTGTTCGGTGAGGGCGACGAATTCATTGGCGCTTAAGGTGACGTCCACCAGCACGTTATTGCTTAAGCGACAAACAATTTGTGCCTCGTGGTTATCGGTCAGCCATTCTTTGGCTTGACGCGATTTGGTCAATAACAAGCGCGTGTCTTGCTCGCTAAGTGGGGCGAAGTGTGGCTTAGACTCGCGTACCTTGTCTAGCACCCAGCAATAGATGCGGTGATCAAAATCGTCGCCGCCTAGGGCTGAATCGCCATTGGTGGCCAGCACTTCAAACACGCCTTGGGTAAGTTTGAGTATGGACACATCAAAGGTGCCGCCGCCCAAATCGTAAATAACAAACGTGCCTTCGGCGGCATTGTCTAAGCCGTATGCCACGGCTGCGGCGGTCGGTTCATTGAGTAAGCGCAACACAGTGAGGCCGGCCAGGCGGGCTGCATCTTTGGTCGCTTGGCGCTGGGCGTCGTCAAAGTAAGCCGGCACGGTAATCACGGCGCCGGTTAATTCGTCGCTGCCGGCTGGGATGCCTAAGGATTTTTCAGCGTGGGCTTTGAGGGTTTTTAAAATTTCTGCCGAAATCTCGATGGGCGTTTTAAGGCCAGCGCGGGTTTTTAACTGCAATAGGCCTGCTTGTTCGGCGCTGTCAACGAAATGGTAGGGGATGTGCGCGCGATCGGCAATGTCACTTAAAGCGCGGCCCATAAAGCGTTTGGCTGAGGCGATGGTGTTGGCGGGGTCCACGCTTTGCTGAGCTTGTGCCTCGTGGCCGACCACCACACTGCCATCTGGCATGTAACGCACCACCGATGGCAATAAGGCGTGACCGTGCTCGTCTTGTAAGACCGTGGCCATGCCACTTTTAACCGTCGCCACCAAGGAATTGGTGGTGCCTAAATCGATGCCTATCGCCAACTTGTGTTGGTGCGGTGCAGCGGATTGCCCGGGTTCGGAGATTTGTAATAATGCCATTGCTAGTCGTTGCTTGTTTGTGGGTGACGAGTCGTTTAGTCCAGGCGCTCGATGGCCTGTTGTATGTCAGCGCACACTTTATCAATAAAAACCAGTTTGCGGGTGGTTTCGCTGGCCGCTGGGTAGTCTTTTTTATGGTCGATTAAATCCGTCAGCACGCTTGTTAAGCGGTTTGCTTCGGCTTGCATTTCATCAAACAGGCTATCTAAGCCGGCCATGTCTTTAGCCATGCTCGCGTCTTCTAGGGCTTCTCGCCACTCCATTTGTTGCATTAAAAAGTCAGCCGGCATGCTGGTGTTGCTGTCATTCAAGCTGTCTATGCCTTTGAGGTTTAACAAGTATTCTGCCCGTTTTGCTGGGTTTTTTAAGGTGAGGTAAGCCTCGTTCGCCAGCGTGGCTAATTGCATGGACTGGCGTTGTTCAGTCGGCGTAGCCGTGACATAACGATCGGGGTGAGCGCTGGCTTGGATACGTCGGTAGGGAGTCTCCAGAGCGCTTAGCGCGAGGGCAAAGGTTTCTGGTAATTCAAACAATTGAAAATAATTCAAACTCACACTGTGAAGCTTTCACCGCAACCGCACTCGTCTTTGACGTTGGGGTTGTTAAATTTAAAGCCCTCGTTCAGGCCTTCTCTGCTGAAGTCCAGTTCGGTGCCGTCAATGTACACCAAGCTTTTTGGGTCAACGATGATTTTTACGCCGTGGCTTTCAAACGTGGTGTCTTCCTCGTTGAGGGCGTCGACAAATTCCAAGGTGTAAGCCATGCCTGAGCAACCGGTGGTTTTAACGCCCAAGCGCAGGCCCAAGCCTTTGCCTCGGTTGGCTAAGAATTTCTCCACGCGATCGGCAGCCGTGGCCGTTAAGGTAATGGCCATTTACGCTGCCTCTTTGGCCGCTTGTTTGGCCTTGATGTCCGCTACAGCTGCTTTAATGGCGTCTTCTGCCAATACTGAGCAGTGAATTTTAACCGGTGGCAAAGCCAACTCTTCGGCAATCGCCGAGTTTTTAATGGCGTAAGCTTGGTCTATGGTTTTGCCTTTCAACCATTCGGTCACCAAGGAACTGGAGGCGATAGCCGAGCCGCAACCGTAGGTTTTAAATTTTGCGTCTTCAATGATGCCGTCGTCGCTGACTTTAATCATTAATTTCATCACGTCACCGCAAGCCGGCGCACCCACCATACCGGTGCCAACATTGGGGTCGTTCTTGTCCAACGTGCCTACGTTGCGTGGGTTTTCGTAGTGGTCTAAGACTTTGTCTGAATATGCCATTTTAATTCTCCTGTTCCATTAAGAATAAGCGGAAAGAACATTGCTTATTTCTGAGGCCTATAACTGTTAAATTTCTATTAAATTAATGCGCCGCCCATTGGACCTTGCTTAGGTCTATGCCGTCTTTAAACATTTCCCACAGTGGGGACAATTCCCTTAATTTGTCAATTTTACTTTTCATTAAATTGATGGTGTAGTCCACGTCCGCCTCGGTGGTAAATCGACCGATGGAGAAGCGGATGGAGCTGTGGGCCAATTCGTCCGAGCGGCCTAGTGCGCGCAGCACGTAGCTGGGCTCCAAGCTGGCAGACGTACAGGCCGATCCGCTGGAAACAGCGATGCCTTTTACCGCCATGATCAACGATTCGCCTTCCACGTAGTTGAAGCTAATGTTTAAGTTGTGCGGCACGCGGTGATCCAAATCGCCGTTGACGTACACCTCTTCCATGCTTTGCAAACCGTTTAGTAATTTATCGCGCAAGCGGCGGATGCGGGCGCTTTCTTCCACCATTTCTTCGCGTGCCAATCTAAATGCTTCGCCCATGCCAACAATTTGGTGGGTGGCCAAGGTGCCTGAACGCATGCCGCGTTCGTGGCCACCGCCATGCATTTGCGCTTCAATACGGATGCGTGGTTTACGCCGCACGTATAGCGCACCTATGCCTTTAGGGCCGTAAGTTTTGTGCGCACAGAAACTCATTAAATCAACCGGCAATTGCTCCAAATCGATGGCCACTTTGCCGGTGGCTTGCGCCGCGTCCACGTGAAATATAATGCCATTTTCACGGCATAAGTTGCCGATCGCTACGATGTCTTGAATCACGCCGATTTCGTTGTTCACCATCATTACCGACACCAACACGGTATCGGGGCGTATCGCCGCTTTTAATTTGGCTATGTCCAGTAAGCCGTTTGGCTCCGGGTCTAAATAGGTGGCGCTGAACCCTTGGCGCTCCAAATCGCGCATTGGATCGATCACCGCTTTGTGCTCGGTGGTGAGGGTGATCAAGTGCTTGCCTTTTTCGCTGTAAAAATTTGCTGCGCCCTTGATGGCTAAATTGTTGGATTCGGTCGCACCGGAAGTCCAAACGATTTCGCGTGGGTCGGCGCCAACCAACTTGGCAACTTCCAAACGTGCGTTTTCCACGGCTTTTTCTGCAGTCCAACCGTATGGGTGGCTGCGTGAGGCTGGGTTGCCGAAATGCTCGCTAATGTAGGGAATCATTTTTGCGGCTACGCGTGGGTCGACCGGTGTGGTGGCCGAGTAATCCAAATAGATTGGGTACAAGCCCTCTTCGGAACCGCTTACTACTGGCATTTCTACTGTTGCTGACATGCGTTTATTTATCCTTAACTGGTGTTAATTTAAGACTGCTGTTGCTTCAAAACTTAAGCCGCCATGGCGCTTAATTGTTTTAATCGTAAAATTTCTTGCTGCAATTGCTGTAAAAAGTCCGCCACTTGCTGCGTGCTATTCTGTGTTCCTAAGCTTAATCGCACGGCGCCACGAGCCAACTCTTCCTGGACGCCCATGGCTAACAACACGGCGCTCGGTTCGGTGCTGTCGCTGGAACAGGCTGAACCGCTGGCCACCGCATAGCCTTTACGATCCAAGGCCACGACCAAAGTTTCACCTTCTATGCCATCCACGGCAAAAAAGCTGGTGTTGCTTAAGCGCTTCGATTGCGCGCCAAAAATGGTTGCGTTCACAGCGACCAAGCCTGTTTCCAATTGCGTTCTTAGGCGTAAGGTATGGTCTTGGTAGTCGGCCAATTGTTGGCTAGCCAATTCGCAGGCCAGACCAAAGCCCACTATTGCCGCCACGTTTTCTGTGCCACTACGCAAACCGCGCTCTTGACCACCGCCGTGCAACAAAGGTTGAATGTCCACGCGCTTGTCTAAAATGAGCGCGGCTGCACCTTGTGGGCCATGCAGTTTGTGGCTAGAAACCGTCATGGCGTGCACGTTTAAGTCATTAAAATTCAATGCTATTTTCCCTA